>JAHELX010000217.1:0-7796 GCA_024643945.1 Anaerolineales bacterium | reverse complement strand
TATGAAAGCACGTTTACAACCCTGTGCTTTACTGAACAACTGGAGAAAGGGTGATGAGATCATCAGGAAATGCTTCTTTTAGTCTCAATATAGCAAAGGGGTGTCAAAAAAGTATCAAAGCCAGCGGCGTTTTCAACCTTTACCCCCTCCCGACCTCTTTCATGGGCAGGTTTTTTTGCCATCCTGCAAGGCAACCCACTTTGGAGACCCGCTCGGCGACACCTGCACTTGCGCGCGGTGCAAGTGTGAATTCGCCGAGCTACAGAGCAGCGCCCCATAAATGGGGCTAAGATGTGCTGGAGCCGGATTGATCCGGCGCCGCTTTTTAGCCCGGAAATTGATTTCCGGGCGGTCCGGGACACCACGCACACCCGCCATCTGAAAAACCTACCCATGAAAGCTCCCGACCTCCCCCTTCGAGAGGGAGGCTGGGAGAGGGTAAAGCCTACACGGCACCCTACCTCACCTATGGGTAACGATAAACCCTATCAGGGAGAGGATGAACCCATCGCGAAATACAGGGCTTGCTCAAGGGTACCTGCCGTCTGGGGATAACACGGGGACAATTCGGTTAAATGAGGGAACACTTCCGGGGGGTAGCAAGTTATGCCAAAAGGCAGCGGACTTTGTCCGTTTCGGGATAGGCTTTTGCCGCCTCAAAGGTAGCCAGCGCCGCCTCCAGCAATGAGCGGGCGCGTGGGGCGTCGTGGAGGAGCAACATTTGACCCCAGACCAGCCGTGTGCGGGCTGCCTCTACCACCTGTTCCAGTTCCTCGCAGCGACGCAAGCTTTCAGCAAAGGCCATTTCGGCAGTCGACCAGTCGCCGCTGCGGGCTGAGAGTTGTCCCTGGAGCCGGCCGGCGATGGCCAGGGCGTGGGCCATGCCTCTCCGCTGAGCTGCTTCCCGTGCCAATCCGAGCCGCTGGCGGGCAATTCTCTCGTCTCCCTCGTCCAGGCTGAGGGCGGCCATTTCCATTTCCAGTTCGGGGACGTAGCGCGGGTAGAAACGCTGGCTCAGCTCCAGGGCCGTCTCCAACAGGGGCCAGGCTGCGCCCGGATCGTCCTGACGGGCGGCCACTTGTCCCCGGGCACGCAACAGGACGATCTCTTGAAAATGGGTGGACTGATGAATCATCGTCTTCTCGGCTCGATCCAACAGCTTCGCGGCCTGCTCCCACTCACCCTGCAGGGAGGCGATCTCAGCCAGGTAATGGAAGGCCCAACATTGCCGCCAGGGAATGTCGAGTTCAGTGCTCAGGCGTAGAGCCAGGTTGCACTCGGCCTCCGCCTCGGGGGTGCAACCCAGAGCGAGCAGGCAATAGCCAGCGATGTTGTGAGAGCCAGCGGCAAAATCCAGCCAACCCATATCCTCGGCCAGGCGGGCCGCTTGTCGTTCGTGGGCCAGTGCTTCCCTCATCGGCCCGCCGATACGTAGGCAGAGGGAACCCAAGCGGTGATGGGCGTGGGCCAACTCGTGCTGGTCCCCAATTTGTTCACTCAGCTCCAGTTGTCGCTGTGCCCAAAAGCGTGCCTGGGCGAAATCTCCTTCGTGCTCATAGAAGCGGGCCAGCAGGCCATAACCTCGAGCTACCATCCTTTCCAGCCCATCCACCTCCTGGACTGCCTGGAGCCCGCGATGCACTAGCGATCGCGCCTGGTCGAAATCAGCATGGCGGTAGGCCAGGACGTAGCAAACCTCGGCGACCCCGGCCCAGTTGCCTAGCGCCTCCCAGATGGCCAGCGCTCGCTCCAACCATCCCCATGCCTGTTCGTCTTCGCCGACCACGTCCCGGTGGGCGGCAGCCGCCCTGGTGAGGACGCGGGCGGCGATAGCGTCGGCCCGATCAGGGGCCAACAGAACCAGCGCCCGGCGGAAGTAATCCAGCGCCTCCTGAAGCGCGTAGCCATGCCATGCCTGCTCCCCTGCCACAACCAGCCAGGCCAGGGCCTTTTCCGTCTCCCCAGCACGCTCGAAATGGTGGGCCAGCTCCGCAGCTATGCCAGGCTGGCCTTTGTAAATAGCCTCCATCGCCTGGCCAATCAGCCGATGGAAACGCCGCCGTCGCCGATAATGGGTGGTGGCGTAAACGACTTCTCGCACCTTGGAATGATCGAAGGCATAGTCCCGCGCGGCCGCCCCCTGCCCCTCGACGATAACCTGACCGCGTAACAATTCCTCCACGGCTAGCAAAGCTGCTTCCTCCTCCTGCCCCCAGGCTTGCTCCAGCACGTCGAAGTCGAATGCCTGCCCGGCCACGGCGGCCAAAGCGAGCGCTTCCTGGGTCGCGGGCGTCAGACGGGAAACCCGCGCTCGGATCAGTGCTTCCACACCAGGGGGTATGGAGAGGCTGGCCCGTCCCGCCAACTCTATCCAGTCACCCCGCCAGCGCCCCTCCTGGAACTGCAGAGAGCCAGCTTCAAAGAGAGCTCTGATCGTCTCCAGGAGGAAGAAGGGATTCCCCTCAGTCTCCCGGTGAAGACATTGAGCCAGAGGAAAGATCTCATCCCCACACCCGGATATCGCTTGCACTAACGCCATTACTCCTGCGGGGGAGAGTCGCTGCAGGTGAAGGCCGGTCGCCTGCCCCCGGCGTTTCATCCGGCGCAGCAGCCCTCGCAACGCGTGATCGGGGCTTAGCTCTTCGCCCCGAAAGGCCCCGACCAGAAGTATTGGTGCGTCGCCCAGGCGAGGCGCGAAGTATTGTAGGAAGGTCAGCGTTGAATCAGATGCCCAGTGCAGATCATCGAGAACAAGCAGAAGAGGGGACGCGAAGTGAGAAGAAATGGTTTTCAGGAAACGGGTGAGCGCCTCAAGCAGCCGGGTTTGTTGCAAGCTTGCTTTCTCTTCGATAGAGGGTGGCAGGTCGGTCTGCATCTCGCCGATTTCTGGCGCCAGGCGTGACACCTCAGCCAGCATCCAGGCGGGCAGCTCGCCCAAAGCGGAAAGAGGCAGTCGGCCCGACAGATTATGGAGAGCCTCGGTGATGGCGCAATAAGGCAAGGGGCGATCGTACTCGTAACAGCATCCCTGGGCAATCTGCCCACCCTGCCAGCGCACCTGGGCGGCAAATTCTTCGAGCAGGCGCGTCTTGCCGATGCCAGCCTCCCCTTCGACCAACACCATATGGCCATGGCCCCGACATGCGCGCTCCCACGCTGCCTGCACGGTGACCAGATCCTGGGTCCGTTCCACCAACTGGGGGCGGATCGCGCCCAGGGCAGAATGCCCCGAGCCAAGATGAGGTGCGGAGACAGGTAACAGGGGAGTGCGCGGCACTTCGCCAGTCAGTTCCTGGCACAGGGCCGTGGTCTCGGGTGCGGGCTCGATGCCCAACTGGTCACGCAGCACAGCTTGACACTGAAGGTACTGTTGCAGAATGGCCGCCTGGTCACCCTGCCGGGCGTGCAGCCGCATGACTTGACGGTGAATGTCCTCGCGCAAGGGATCACGCAGTAGCAGCCACCTGGCATACTCCAGCGCCGCCTCCGGCTCGTCCCGCTCCTGGCACAGCGCGATCAACCGTTCCAGGGCGCCGAGGAAAAGGGATTCCAGGTGGTAGCGCTCTTCCAGGCACCAGTCATCGTAGAAGCTTTCCAGGAAGTCGCCCCGGTAGAGCTTGATGGCAGAGATCAGGGATGAAGGATCAGAGATCAGGGATTCTTGCCCGACGCCTGATCCCCGATCCCTGATCACTGCTTCCTCAAATTCCTTCACATCCAGCCAGAAGTCGCTGCGGGGATTAAACTGCATCGTTTGAGTATTGGTCAGCAGATAGTTACCAGGGGGAAGGACACGGCGAATGTGCCAGAGGGCAGTGCTGAGGTTGTGGAGCGCCTTGTCGCGAGGATGATCAGGCCAAAAGAGATTGGCCAGTTGCTCGCGAGGGTGAGGGCGGTCGGGGTGCGTCACCAGGTAGGCCAGCAACGACTGGGCCTTGCGCGTCGCCGGCAGGGGCAATGGTCGGTCATCTAAACGTAGTTCTATCTGACCCAGGAGGCTGATTTCGAGGCTCACCCTTTTTCTTCTCCATCCAAAGGGCCTTAGCTTCTTACATTATACCACATTTTTATACTACACTTTCACCCAACGAGCGCGAACGTAAGATTTTGTGCCTCCACAGCATCCTGTAAATAGAGTTATGCCTGCGAAGAAAGAGAGGAGATGTAAGTTATGAAAAGCGAACTCGATATGTGCTGCTCGTTGGCATGAAGCCAGCGAAACGTGTATCTGAATTTATATCTCATTAGTGTATCCCGATACATTGATAATCGATTGACTTTCAGGTATGGTTATGAAGATCATAACTATTGTGAAGGACAAATTCGCCGGAAAATGGCGTAATAACAGAGGTGGATAAAAATGTCTGCTATAATCCCTGAATCGCATAGAGACTTACTTGATGGTCCGATTTATGTCACACTGGCTACGGTCATGCCAGACGGGCAACCCCACGCTACCGTAGTTTGGTGTAGCTACGACGGCAGCCACGTACTGATCAACACGAGGCGCGGAACACAAAAAGAAAAGAATATGCGAGAGCGACCTATGGCTACCATCATGGCGATAGATCCGCAAAATCCCTATCGTTATTTAGAGGTACGTGGCTCGGTTGACGAGATTACTGAAGAAGGTGCGCTAGATCACATCAACCAGTTAGCCCGGTTGTATGCGAACAAGCCTACTTATTATGGCGGTGTCGCGCCCGCCGAGATGGAAGATAAGGTCGTACGTGTGATTTGCAAAATCAGGCCCAGGCGAGTGAGGACGGTAGGCTAGGCAAGGTATTTGCCTGTGTTGGTTTCTGTGATCATCCCGGCGCTGAACGAGGCAGAGAACATCCAGAAGGCGGTTACTGCCGCCCGGCAAGAATACACGCCGGATGAGGTAGAGATCATTGTAGTGGATGGGGGCAGTGAAGATGGCACGCTCGACATGGTCCCATCCGATGTAAGTTTGATTCGGTCGCCACCAGGCCGGGCCGTGCAAATGAACCGGGGTGCGGCCGCAAGCCACGGCGAGATTTTGGTCTTCTACCATGCGGATTCGCAACTACCCGTGGGCTGGCGTAAGGCAGTGACTCAGGCCTTGAGCCGTCCCGGCGTGAGCGGTGGCACTTTCCAGATACGGTTATGGCCTGCGCGGGGGATTCTGCACCTCTTGAACCTTCCAAGATATCCCGCCAACTGGAGGATCATGTATGGTGATCAGGCGCAGTTCATGTCTCGCCATACATTTGAGCAGGTTGGCGGATTCCCGCAGATTCCTCTGATGGAGGACCTGGAGATGTCGCGCGCATTGCACCAGGTGGGTCAGCTCGTACGCATCCCCTTACGCGTTGTCACCTCGAGTCGCCGCTTTCTTGAGCGCGGTCCACTGCGCCAGTTCTGGTTAGATGTCATATGTGTGATCCGTTATCTCTATTTAGGCGCGACAGCCGAGGAGGTGGCCTCGATTTACATCTCCAGCCGGGAGAACAGTTTGAACCAGATCCAACAAGAATGGAGTTCGCCCACTCAGAGCAAACAGCGATATCGACCGAGAACTCAAACTGATGGTTAGCATAGGTTGTTATATCAAAAAGAATTCGTGAACATCAAGTCTGTTTTTGTCAGATGAAGATGATTTCCCTCAAGCCAGCCAGCGGGATAGGAACAGGCCCAGCGCCAAGAGGCTGGGCGTGCTCAGGGTAACCAACACGTTCTTGCCCAGGAAAGGCACCAGGGCTTCCAGCTCTTCGGCATGGCGCAGCACGCCGCGGAGGGTCGGGATGGCCAGGGGGAGGGTGACAAGACAAAGCAACGCACCCCAGGGAAGCAATCCCACGACGGCAGCCACAAGCGGCCAGATGTAGGTTGCGACCAGCAGGGCAGCATAGACCCGGGCGCTGGCGGCACGCCCCCAAACGACAAGGAGATGCCGCCGGCCGGCCGCAGCGTCGGCTTCCAGGTCCGGAAACTGATTCAGGAGCAGCAGGTCGCTGATCAGAAAACCTGGGACCAACGAGGCGGCAAAGGCTGCCCAGTTGTAGCTGCCAGTCAACGCGAAGTGCGTCCCCAGCACCATCAACGGGCCAAAGCCCAGGCCAGGCGCCACCAAGCAGAGCCAGGGAGAGCGGGTGAGGTGTTGGGTGTAGAAAAAGACCACCAGCAGGCCCAACACCCCCAGAGGCAGGAGCAAGAGTCCTTCAGCGCGGTAGACAACCACGAAGAAGATGCCGACCAGGCCGGTGACGACCAGGGCCGCCAGGCCAAAGATCAGCGCGGTCTGGGGGGGCATAAGGCCAGCCGGCAGGATGCCACTTCCACCGCTAAAGGGAGTGGGGCGGGTCTTCAAATCCAGGCCACTGCGAAAATCAAAATGGTCGTTGAGCACGTTCACGCTGATATGAGCGGCCAAGGCACCGACCAAGGCCAGCGGCAGGTACCCCCAGTGGACCTGGGCCTGGCTCCAGACGGTGGTGCTGACGCCCACCAGGACGCAGACCAGGGTCAAAAACAGAAAATGCGGGCGTGTTTCGCGAAAATAGATGGCGATGCTGGTCATGATGATTTTTCCTCCTGAGCAGCCGATTCCTTCCCCCGATAAACGGTTAGAACCCTTGAGCAGGGATAAATGCGACAGGCCGGATCTTGCCCCGTAAAGGAGAACAGATGGCAAGTCTGGCTACGACCGTAAGCGCGCAATCGGCGATTCGAACTCGCAGTAGACTTTGCCCTCGGTCAGGGCGACATGACTTTTGACCCAGCCTTTCGTAGTAGATGCCGCCAACTCTTCGGGGGTTCCCTTCTCCAGCACGCCCAATCGGACCTGGGCCTGTGTCAGCCCGGCCTGGTCCTCCGTCAGTCGCAGCCAGGTCATCGCTTCCTGGAGATGCTCGCGAGCGACGTCCACATCCCCACGCTGGGCTTGAATGTCGCTCAGGGCGATCAGGCCGTGAGCAACACCAGGGCCATAGCCAATCTCTTGACTAATACCCAGCGCCTGGTGGATATGTTCGAGCGCCTGATCCGGCGCACCCGCCTCCCAGTGCAAACTGGCCAGGGCGTGGTGAACCCGCGAGGTCATCAGCCGGTCACCGGAAGCCCGGCAGTGGTCCAGAGCCCCCTGGTAACGCGCCAGGGCCTGATCAAAATCGCCCAACTGGCGCAAAGCGTGAGCCATACCATAAAGCGTCAGGCCCTGGCGTCGCCGGTCTTGACGCGCCCAGTGGAGATTCAGCGCAGCTTCATACTGCGCCAGGGCTTGTCGTGGGCTGCCCAGACCCCGGTGGATTTCTGCCAGGTTGTGTAGGGCCGTCGCCTCTCCATCCACGTCTCCCAAGCGCCGGTGCAATGTCAATGCTTCACGGACGTAGATCAGCGCTGTGCTATAGTCGCCTGCCGACCAGTGTAGGAAGCCCAGTTCGCGTAGGGCCTGCGTCTCTCCAGCTCTGTCATCTGCCTGGCGGTATAGGACCAATGCCTGCTCGCCCGACCGGCGCGCCTCTGCATACCGTCCGCTATAGGTAAAGAACCCGGCCTGGCGCACGCAGGCCACCGCCAACCGATGGGCGTCCTCCAGCGTCCCGGCCAGTTCCACCAGCTCCGCCACGTCGTTGCCTTGCTCGGCCCGCCGTCCCTGCCGGTCCAGCACTGCTTCGCGTGCCAGGAGTAAATCGAACCGGCCGGCCAGGTCCTCGCCCAGGTAGCTGCCCTGTAAGGCCAAAGCACGGCCATAGAGGTCGGTAGCGTGGTTGTAGGCGAACAGCTCTTCGGCCTGTTGGGCGGCCTGGGCCAGGTATGTTACCGCAAGCAGG
>JAHELX010000216.1 GCA_024643945.1 Anaerolineales bacterium | reverse complement strand
CCGCCCCTCGCCAAATTGCGCGAGGTCATCCTGTCCATGCGGGCCTTGTGGGACACCTGGCAAAATGGCACCCGGCTCAACTTTCGGGGTCAATTCTTTAAGTTGACGCTTATGTCCCCATTTTTCAATCCCGGGCCTATCGCCTATCCCGACATTCCCATCTACATCGCTGGCGTCAACCGGGGGCTGTGCCGGCTGGCTGGCGAATTGGGCGACGGCTTCCATGTTCATCCCTTTCACTCGGTCCAGTATCTACAAAAAGTGACACTGCCTGCCATCGAAGAAGGGTTGCGCGCCAGTGGCCGCCAGCGAAGCGACCTGGAACTGGTGAGCAGCGTTTTTGTGATCCCTGGCAAGTCTGAAGCAGAGCGCGAAGCTGCCAGCCGCCCCGTCCGCCAGCAAATTGCATTTTATGCCTCTACCCCTTCCTACGCGCCGGTGATGGAACTCCACGGCTGGGGCGAGACGCGCCAGCAGTTGAGCCGGCTGGCCGCCAAAGGTCACTGGGACGAGATGCTATCTCTCATTAGCGACGAGATGCTGGATGTGTTCGCCCTCAGCGGAGCGTGGGAGGAATTGCCCGGCAAGATTATGGCTCGCTACGAAGGATTGCTGGACCGGGTGATGTATTATTTACCCTTCGTACCGGGTGAGATGGATGATCGGTGGCAACAGGCTATCAAGGCCTTTAAGTCTTCAGCGAGACAGTGAAGCGCCAGATCAAGAAACTGCAAGAGTAACTACCTTGTACGCAATACGCAATACGCAGTACGGAATCATGAGGGCAGGCGTTTGCGCGCCACGATGAGATAAAAGTCTGAAACGTCCTCGCTGAAAAGAACGCGCCAGCCGGTCTGGGCCAACATAGCGCAGACTTCAGTGGCGGAGGGTAGCAGATCCTGGTGAAGGACGGGGTCGCCGGTCCGGTGTTTTCGGTTTACCTGTTCCCCTCCGGTGATGTGCGAAATGACCAGCCGGCCACCGGGCCGCGTGATCCGACACAGTTCGCGCAGAGCTGCCGGCCGATCGGGGAAGTGCGGGAAGAGGGAATTGGCATAGACGGTATCAAACACATCATCCGCCAGAGGCGGGCGAGTGACGTCGGCACAAAGGGGGATCACCTGCCGGTAATTGGCGTATTTGTCTCGCAGGCGGATCACCATGCCCAGGGCAAAATCAGCGGCTACGACGGCACGGGGATACTCATCGAGCAAGGCTGGGATCAACACACCGGTGCCTGCGCCGGCATCTAGAACAAGGCCATCACGCGGAAGTTGGCCCAAAGCGACCACCCGGGCCAACCGTGCATCGAGGTCGGGAGGGGCAGGCATATTGTCCCATTCTGCTGCCAGTCGATGGAATAACGCGATGCGTGGGTTGGTTGCCATAGCGTCTCCCGCTAAATTATCTGCAACGCTGGCATTATACCCCATCTTGTGGCCTCCCGTCCAATCTCAAGCTGACTTGTTTGGAAATGCCGGATCTAATAGTCTGTCAACTTGCCTGTGTCCTCTAGCCCATCTATAATGGCCTCATTCTCACCCGGCGGGTGCTCTAGTACCCCATCACAGGGATTATGATATGATACAGATTACGCCCATGAGGCCGAATCTAACTTATCAAAATCACTTTGATGGGGCACTAGTTGTCTGGAGGCAAACCATTGAAGCTCTCAATCATCATTCCCGTCTACAACGAAGCATCCACTCTACGTGAGCTCCTTCGGCGTGTGCGCTCGGTAAACGTGGTGGTGCCCGTTGGCTACGAAGATGACAACGATGGCAGCCATAAGGTACGAGTGGAAAAAGAGATTATTGTCGTAGACGATGGGTCAGAGGATGGATCTCGCGAGATTTTGCAGGAAGAAGCAAGGGACGGCGATTTGCGTGTCTTTTACCATGAACGCAATCAGGGGAAAGGCGCTGCGGTCCGTACCGGCTTTCAAAATGCCACCGGCGACTTCTTCGTCATACAAGATGCCGACCTGGAATACGATCCTCGTGAGTATCGGATCCTGTTGCTGCCAATCCTGGAGGGACGGGCCAACGTGGTGTATGGCTCCCGCTTCCGGGGCGGGCCGACCAAGACCATGTTTTTCATGCATATGCTTGGCAACCGTTTCCTGACGTTGGTGACCAATATCCTGTACGACACTATCCTCAGCGACATGGAGACCTGCTACAAGTGCTTTCGGGCCGAGGTCATCCGCAACATTCCCTTGCGTGCCCGAGGTTTCGAATTTGAACCTGAGGTGACAGCCAAAGTGCTCAAGCGCGGTCACCGTATTTATGAGGTGCCTATCTCGTACACCGGGCGCGAATTCGAGGAAGGCAAGAAGATCAGCCCCTGGCAGGATGGCCTCAAAGCTGTCTGGACCTTGATTAAGTATCGCTTTGTGGATTGATTTCGAGTTTGAGTCGTTTGTGGCTCTATATATCTAACGGCTTTGATCGGCATATTTCCACCATAGATATGTTCCGATCATCCCTGCCAGACCGGTCAGGATCACAATCCAATAGCTGACCGGTTCGAGACTCGCACCCTTTCCGGCAGACCCGGCATACAACCCTGGCACGGACCAGGGAAAATAGCTTCCCCAACCAAGTAAAGCAATCACATTGGCTAGTGCAAGAATCAGTAGCATAATCCCCATCGGCAGCAGGTAACCCCGCCCTACGCTGGCGAAGAAGGCAACCGGAATTACATCTATAATAACCAGGCAGGCTGTGATGGCCAGGGTAGTGCTGCCCTGTAAAAAGATCCCTACCGTCCCCTGTGACAGCCCGATCACTGCGCCCAGGACAAGACCGGCGATGTAGATCGTTGCCGTCAACACCATCGACCAGAGCGTAACCACAATGAATTTCGCCAGGACGATGGTCGAGCGCGAAACCGGCACGGCAAGCAGGTCTTTCAGGGTGCCATCGGCAAATTCACGGCCAAACACCCAGCTTTCAACGAGACTGAACAACAGGAGTCCGCCAATCGCGATCCCCTGGGCAAACATGCTCAGATAGAACGGCCAATCGGCGGAGCCTCCCACCAGGTTTGCCTTGGCACTGATCAGGCCGATATTGCGGGCGAATTCGGGGTCCTTATAGATGAACATGAAAACAGCGCTTGCCAACGGAAGCATCAGGAACCCCAGGAAAGTGAACAGGGGCATCCGGGAGCGGGTTGCTTTGCGCAGCTCAATCCAAATGGCATCGGCCAGGTTATTCATCTTGATTCTCTCCATCCATGCCTACCAGTCGGAGAAAATATCGCTCCAACGCCTCTTCTTCTACCACCAACTGAGTGGGGGGCACCCCAGCTTGAACCAGCAGCCTGGCAATATCATCCGGGTGGTCGATAGATGCCGCATCCTTGAGCTGGATGAAACCGTTCCGGACGATTTCGGCAGGGTAACCGGCGGTGGTCAACGCCAGGCGCGCCGCCTCCATGTCCCGCGCCTGTAACAACAGCCGCCTGCGCCGTTTCTGCTCCAGCTCGTCGACCTCCAGTTCCTGGAGCAGGCGGCCTTGGTGGATGATCCCGATGCGTCGGGCCAGGCGCGTCACTTCAGCCAGGATGTGGCTCGACATAAAGACGGTTACGCCTTGCTCGCGGGTCAGTTCGAGCAGGAGTTCGCGGATTTCGACGATCCCGGCCGGATCCAGGCCGTTGGCTGGTTCGTCAAGAATAAGCAGCTCGGGACCGTGCAGCAGGGCTTTGGCCAATCCCAGCCGCTGCGCATTACCCTGAGAAAGAGTACTCGCCCGCCGGTTTGCGTAAGCGGCTAATCCCAGTCGCTCGATCACCTGGTCGACAGCCTTGGGTGCTGTACCGGGGTGCAGTCGGCGGGCAACTTCCAGGTTCTCGTAGACGGTCAATTCAGGGTAGGCGTGCGGCATTTCCACCAGGTGCCCGACCCGGGCCCAGGGTTCTCGGCTTCCTAATCGGACCCTCGTTTGCAACACGCAGGCGGTTCCTGAAGTAGGTTTGATCATCCCTAACAGCATACGGATCGTGGTCGTTTTCCCGGCCCCGTTCAGGCCAAGAAAAGCGTAGATTTCACCCTGGGCGACTCGCAAAGAGAGATGCTCGACAGCGGTTACGTCGCCGTAGCGTTTCCCGAGATCCTCTGTTTCAATCGTCAGGTTCATTTTCGTTATCCTTCTTCAGGCTCGGATGTAGGCCGGATTGGTTTTTGAATCTGGATCTCGACCTCTCCCAGGGAGAAGGCAGCCACCAACTCCAGGAGGATATCGACCGTACCAACAAGGTTATTCGGACCAAAATCTTCCTCGTGCAAGATGGTCAAAACGAGCGCATACAACACGCCGCTGATCTCCTCAGCCTGGACCTGAATGGGTATGCCCGCCTGGCGGCAACGGGTGACCAACTCTTCGATAAACACCCGATCGTTGGCCAGGTGCTCCTGGAATTTTTCTGCGGGAACCCTACGATAAAGCAGGTCATAATCACTGCCGGTGAGAAATTGCAAAAGGGGCATCGTTTTCAAAAGGGTAAAAGCCTTCTTGAAAACAGCGAACAGGCGGGCTCGGGGCGAAGGCCCTGGCAGGTCGATAGCTGCCAATACTTCCTGGCGGAAGCGTTTTTCAGCCAGTTCTACGACATCCATGAAGAGCGCTTCTTTGGACTCGTAGAAGATGTAAAACGCCCCTTTGGAAATCCCGGCCGCTTCGGCGAGTTCCCCAATATTAGTTTTTTTCAATCCGTAAGCGGAAAACTGCTTGTAACCTTGCTCCAGTAGCCGCTTGCTGATCAAATCCTTTTCACGTTCTGTGAATGCTTTTGGCATATCTAACCTTTGTATCTATATGACTACATATAAAATATAGTCACACAGAATTATAGCATGGATTATTTTCTTGTCAAGAAGCCATCTGCTCACTCACTTTTATGACTGAACGACTTGAGCCAGGTGCCCCTCCTGACTGATCCTTCAAATTTGGAATTGCTGTCCTGGAGTAAGTCTACTCCCTCAACTCCTGGGTCCGATGGCCGTGGACAGCTTGCGCCTCGCGAATTTGCAAGAATTGGCGCTGGGTGATGGGCACTTAGGCCACCGCAATTAGGTTGTAGCAGCCTTTTTCGTCTTACGTGCAGGAAGGAGTTTCTACTGCGGGCCCGACGGGAGTCGAGCCCGCTTGTGGCATCAACGCCAAAGCCGCTCGATTTCTCGAATGAGCGGCTTTCTTTCTATCTATAGAGGATGGCGACCTGGCTCCCAACGCTGGCCATTGTTGATAACGTCTGGTAATCTGCGTGACACTGTGCGAGCTTTTATTCCTTAGGATCCGTAAATAAACAACCTCCTACATTTATGGCGGATTTCGTGGGGAAAACGGTTGCGAGTGTGGGAACTTATTCTTTTATGGATCCTTAGAGCTGGCGTTGCAGGTTAATCACGGTTGGATATAGCTGCTGGTAGAGCTGATAGCGCTCAGTATAGGCCGCAGCGCTGTCAGGCTGCGGCTCGATGCGCTTTTGGAAGTGCACTGTTTGGGCCGCCGCAGTTTGAATGTCCGGGTAGGTGCCCGCGGCTACGCCGGCCAGCAGGGCCGCTCCCAGGCAAGCCGCCTCGGTCAACTGGGGCACCTGCAACGGCACCTGGCAAATATCGGCCTTGAGTTGCAGCCACAAGGGGCTACGGGCACCACCGCCTACTGCGTGCAGTTCCTTAATGATCACTCCCGCATCCCGCAGCAGATCCAGATTGACCCGCAGCTCAAAGGTGAGGCCCTCCAGGATGGCTTTAGCCAGACTGGGACGGGTGGTGGCGAAGTTCAGGCCCAGAATGGCTCCCTTGGACGATGTGTCTAACCAAGGCGTTCCGCTGCCGGCGAAATGGGGCAGAACCATCAGGCCAGTGGGGCCGGGAGGCGCGTCCTTGAGAATTAAATTGTAGGCGTCCTGCCCAGTCCTACGGGCCTGCTCTACTTGCCACTCGCACAGCGTGTCGCGGAACCAACGCAGCAGCAGGCCGCCGCTGTGGTTCAGGGTCATGGCCAGATACAGACCGGGCACTACGTGGCGATAGACCGAAATATTGCCCTCGCGCAGCCGTTCGTCCAGGGCAGGCGTGTCCATGGCTACTTCCACCACTTCGGCAGTGCCAGTGGAAACCATGGCCAGCCCGTTCCGCACTACCCCGCTGCCCAGTGCGGCGCAGGCCTGGTCGTGCCCCCCACTGACCAGCAGCACTTCTCCGCTGTGGCCCAATTCCTTGGCCAGGTCGCGGCGCAGCCTGCCGACAACTCCACCTTGGGGCGGTGCCAGCGGTGCCAGCCGTTCGCGCTCAATGTTACACCCGGCCAGGATATCGTCGGCCCAGTCGCCGGCGGTCAGGTCGTACATTTGGGTCCGCGAGGCCAGACAGTGGCTGACGACTGGCTGACCACTAAGACGGCCCATGAAGAAATCCTCGTACAACAGGAACTGTGAGGCCTGTTTCCAAATCTCGGGTTCATTGCGTTGTAGCCAGAGCAACTTGGGCAGCGTGTTGATGGTGTGCAGCGGCATGCCCGTCCGGCTGAAGAGTTCCTCGGCGCCGAAGTGTTCGGCCAGCCATTCGTTCTCTGCGCCGGTGCGGGTGTCCATACCCAAGATAGCCGGGCGCAAGGGGTGCCCATCCTGATTTACTGGGATGACTGCCTCACCTTGGCATGAGAGAGCCAGGACCGCTGGTGGGTCCTCGCGGGCGGCGGCCACCGCCTGGCCCAGGGCGTCCCAGGTCAATTGCCAGACCCGCTCTGCATCCTGTTCTGCCCAGTGCGGGTGTGGCGTGTGGATCGAATATTCTCGCGTGCTCTGGCCGAGGATCCGGCCTTGGTTGCTAAAGACGATGGCCTTGCAGCCAGTGGTTCCGATGTCCACACCGATAAGTGACATGGGATCATCCTCCAACACAGTTCGTCGACGACTGCTCAATCAATGGCGGACTCGGAGAAACCTGGATCATTTCGCTAGGATGTCACGATGACCTTCAGCCCCGCGCCGCCGGCAGCCGTCTCAAAGGCCTGATCGATGTGTTCCAAGTCGAAGGTGTGTGTGATCAAAAGATCTGATGGGATTAGCTTGCGCTCCAATAGTTCCAGAGCCAACTCGTGGAAGGTGGGATGGTAGGAAAAGGCGCCAACCACCGAGATTTCGCCGTAGTGGACGCGGTTGCCGTCCAGGGTGGTCATAGGATTGGCTTTGGGCAGGCCACCGAACAGGATCACCCGCCCCGCCTTGCGTACAATCTCCACTGCTTGGGTCTGGGTGGCAGCAATCGGGTTGGCGCACACAGCAATGTCGGCTCCCAAGCCATGGGTCAACTGGCGCACCCGTGCGGTCAGGTCTTCATCGAAGGGGTCGACGATGGCCTCAGGATCGAAGCGCTGTGCCATCTCCCGCCGCTCCTGACTGGGCTCAGAGATAATCACCCGCGCGCCGCGCGCCTTGCAGACGGCCGTGTGCAGGCAGCCAATAGGGCCGGCACCCAGAATCACGACGGTGTCGTCGAGGCAGGTGCGGGCCTTTTCGTGGGCGGCCAGGACTGAGGAGACCGGCTCGGCCAGGGCGCCCTCGAGGAAGGACACGCCATCCGGGACGCGGTGCACGATGCCATTGGACAAGATTTCGCTGGTCAAGACCATCTTCTCGGCGAACCCCCCTGGGTAACCGGGCGTGATGCCTACCAGGCGTAGGTCATTACACAGGTTATACATGCCTCGATCACAGTAATAGCAGGTGCCACAGTGGATGTCAGGTGCAACAGCCAGACGATCGCCGGGAGCATAACGTGTCACGTCTTTTCCCACCACTTCTACCACGCCAGAGACTTCATGTCCAGGTACGATGCCGCCCAAGTCGGCTGGTGGCCCTTCTTTCCAGCGCCGCAAATCGGAACCACACACGCCACATGCCTTCACTCTAAGCACCAGGCCATCGTCCGGTGCAATCGGATCCGCGACTTCCCTCATCCCGAATTCGCGAGCCCCAATCAAAAATGCTGCCTTCATTTAGCGCTCCTTTTATAAAACTATACAACTCCTGAGCAACCGAGAAGGTTCAGGAGCCTCTTGGTGTCAGCGTAGAAGAATTCAATGGTCCGGGAAATGACGCGGTGATAAACCAGGGAGTTTTGATTTGCGTCCCCCAGCCACTGCCGCAGGTCTCTGGCGGCGCCCATGCCCATGGCGGTGTAGTAACACACCTTGCTGATGCCACTGTCGACGATTTTGGGGTATGCATCTTCAGCCAGGCCGGAGGCGCCATGCATCACCAGAGGTACCTCCACCACCGCGTGGATCCTGCGCACCAGATCCAGGTTCAGCTTGGGCTCTCCTTGATATACCCCGTGGGCATTTCCAAAGGAGATGGCCAGGGCGTCAACTCCCGTTCTGGCTACGAAGTCGGCGGCTACCTCAGGGTCGGTAAGGCGGCTCTCCGGTTCTCTGTCTGAGCCTCCAATGTCCACGGCTGAACCAGCGATGCTGCCCAGTTCTGCTTCCACGCAAACCCCGGCTGCATGGGCGACTCGCTCCACCTCGTGGGTGTACCGTACGTTCTCCTCATAGGGCAGGCCGGAACCGTCAAACATCACCGAGGAGGTGCCCAGCTCAATCGCCTTAACCACGTCTTCCAGGCTTTCCCCGTGGTCCAAGATAGTCGCCACGGGTACGCTGGCGCGCCGGGCGGCCATTACCGCCACGGGTATGCCTAGCTCCACGGGGATGTGGGGCGTTACCTCCTGGTTAAAAGCCAGGATGAGGGGTGACCTCTGTTCTTCGGCGGCTCTGATGGCACCGATGGCCATTTCCAGGTCGCCGGCCAACAGGCTGGGGACTCCATATTTCTTCTTTCTGGCCTCTACCAGGATTTCTTTTAAACGGACAAGAGGCATAATTGTTCCTTTTCCAGGTCTCAGTAGCCGCGCTTTCATAGAGCCAGTCTGGACGCAGAAAGGAATCCGCGCCTGCAGCCTTTCGGTGGCGCGCCTGGCCTATCCCCATTGGCTTATGACTTCGTCCACCGAGGCGTTCTGGTGAACGATCTGCCGCAAAGCGCCTATCATGCCAGCCGGGTTTTCACTTTGCCACACGTTACGTCCAAAGGTGATGCCGGCTGCGCCAGCCTGCACCACGTTGTAGGCCATGCGCAAGACATCGGCATCGGTCTCCAACCGAGCGCCGCCGGCCGCTACCACCAAGGCCGGTGCGGCCGTCTTTACCACCTGAGCGAAAGTTTCCGCCGAGC
>JAHELX010000215.1 GCA_024643945.1 Anaerolineales bacterium | reverse complement strand
AGATTGGAGATTGCCTGCCCCCCGGCCCGCCCCGTCCTGCCTGCACCTGGGTCGCAGGCACAGGTGGGACCGAGACGGGACCAGGGCTGGCGCGAGCCACCTGCCCGTCCTGGCTCCGCCACGCGGGCCAGGGTGCCGCGCCGACAGGTGCACCGTCCCGGCACGGGGCAGGCAGGGCGGGCTGGTGGGCAGGCAATCTCCAGTCTCCTGGGCCGTCGGCTGGAACCGCAACAACATGACCGCTGCCGCGCACGCTGCGACGAAGCCGAGCACGCCCAGCGGCACGTGGAGCATCTCGGCGGCTAGCTGCCAGCCAGCCACTTGCCCCACGGCCACCAGCACGCCGACGCGGGCCAGGTTGGCGGTGAATAAGAGGACGACGAAGATGAGCGCGGTCAGGATCCAGCGGAGGTTGAGAGGTCGGCGCTCGATCCACGTCGCAGCGATCAGGAACAGCATACCCGTCCACAGACTCTTGACTCCGCTGCACGGCAGGTCGACTTGCGACACCCCATTTTCAAACACGAGGATCGTATCCACGCCGACGGACGCCACACCGGCGCCCGCCAACCCGTCGCGCACGATGGTAGCGGTGAGGATGCGCATAGGATAGCCGACGAAGGTCTGCATATGCTCTCCGAAGGGCAGGGTGCCGATGAGTAGTAGTGTCGCCGGCAGTCCCTGCCGCCAACGGCGAGGCTCTAGCCATAGTCCGAGTAGGCCATAGCTGGCCAGCCCGAACAGGCTAGCCGAGAGGGTGTTGACATCGAGAAAGCGCTCGACAACAAGGTAGAGCACTGAGCCGCCGAGGGCAAGAATGAGCGCAGAGGGGAACAGATGGGGAGCCAGGTCAATCCGCAGATGCATACGTCCTTTGCGCATCCGGGAGGCGATTAGCACGATCACGCCTATGAGTACCACCTGGTTGGTACGGAAGTCCTCGCGCGAAAAGATGATGGCGAGATAGCCGAACACGGGCCGATAGAGCCAGAGCCATAGGCCGGCGATGGCCGCATTGGCTGCTATGCGCACAGGTCGGGAGGGTGATGCAGTATGATGAGCGGTTGGTCGTGCACGCATCTCGACAGTCGACATCAGTAATTTATCCGTATCGATTAGGAAATCGGGGCGAATTTGACAAAGAAGGCAGACATTTGCCCCGCAGTCGTGTGAATCCAACTGCCAGGATCCCCGCTACAAAGAATACCATCAATTGAATGCCAAAGTTGAACGCGAAAAAGTTGGATGAAGTGCTGATGTAGCGATAATCTCGTGGCGTGAAGAAGAGATGGTGTACTAGAGGCATCAATAGATAGCTCAAGCAGAGTCCTGCCATGAATAGGGCACTTACCGTTGGCCAGGATCTATGTCGCCAGGCGCGCAGGCCGGTCATAGTTCCTAGCCAAACTGCTCCGCCCAAGATACTTCCAACTGCCACAAAATAAGCTAGGGAAACACCAACGAGACCTCTATTCGGTAATTCTATGGCACGCAAGAGAAGCAGAGCCGGCATGAGTCCCAGCCCGTCAAGCACGAGCCAACCAAGATCAGACGGTCGCTGCGCAGCCAGTGATCCTGGTGCCAACGCAAAGGCCAGGCCGACCAATGTTGCCACCAGGCAGGCAATAGCATATGGAAACGGCAAGGTGGGTTGGTTGAACGTCATCGTAATGGTGGGTATACCAATGATGAGAGGGGATGCACTAAGCAGCCATACGTGCCACCACGTGGGCGGGGTGTAGTTTTGATGCTGCAGAGCGGCTACCCGTCCAAGCAACCAGGTTGTGATTGCATACAGGCACATTACGGCTCCACAAGCCACTAACCCAGCCATCCAGTAGCGACTGCTGGTGATCTTGTCGAAAGGGGTGGCGCCCAGATGCCCATACAGAAAGATTGCATATCGGTCTGCGACAGCGTACCAATAGTAGAAAAGGCCGAGAACAGATAGGGAAATGGGCACAGCATACAAAAAAGCCGGCTTCCACACGCGAAACCCAGATTGATGCCTCGACTGGATAGCCGCAGAACTCATAGATGTCCGCTCCTAGATCAGGTTACCAACGGTGAGTCGGCCAGACTAAGGAAATCACCGTGATGGCCCAGAAGAAAACCCATGCTGCCAGGGCGTAACGCCGACGACCAAATTTGAGCAGAGGTATCAGCAAAGCGCTGCCGGCAATAATCCAGAAGGCAGGACGGGTGAGCATTTGAGGCCAGCCCAGGGCACTGCCATCGGGAGCGAAGACCAGCCAGCGTAGTGCCAGCGCGCAGATCACCGGCAAGCCAGCAGCAATGACGGCGTCGGCGGTGCCCCGACCAGCGTGAACCTCTTGTAGTTCGACGCCCACTTCTTCCACCCCAAAGCGGGCTGCGGCTTCGGCTAACGCTGTCGCCTCGTCTAATCCCTGCGCTTGGGCTGCAGCTATCGCTTCCTCCAGATGAGAACGGATCTCCTCCAACACCTCGTGTTCAGTCTCACGATCCAGATCCATTTGGGCCTGAATGCGAACCAAAACTTGCTCTATGTCGGTAGTGGACATATCCCTTTCACCAGTAAGAGATTGCGGTGTGATGAGAATTGCTTCTCAGAGTCAGGCGTGGTATTAAGGTGTCTCTGGCGCCCCTTTGGGTGTATCCACCATGTGTAGCAGTTTCTCGATGAAGGTCCGCCACTCGGCAGTTTGTTCATTCAGAGCCCGGCGTCCTTTTTCAGTAATGGTGTAGTATTTTCTGCGGCGGCCAGTGCTTACCTGCCGCCACTCGCTGGACAACAACCCGTCTTGCTTCATACGGTGTAGGGTAGGGTAGAGAAGGCCTTCTTTCATGTCGAAGTACCCACCGCTGCGTTGTTGTAACTCTTGGCTGATCTGATAGCCGTACATTGGCTCTTCGGCCAACAGGGTGAGGATGAGGACTTCAGTGCTTCCCTTGCGTATCTGATCCTGCAGTGACATCGCACTTCCTTTGAAGAATGCATAGTTTGCTTATGTATAAATAACTATAGTGTATTTTCCGGACTTTGTCAAGGTCCTATTCATTAGAGATTCATGTGAGCAAAGAAGAATCTGTCTTTGCTAAACGTTGGATGGGGGCCAGCAAGTTCCATTGCTGGCCCCCATCGACGTTGTGGCCATTGATTCCAGTTATACTGAGGCTGACAAGCTCAAGTAAGGTGTGCCATCGTGCTGCGGATCAACTCCACTGACTTCTCCAGTGCCGCTTGCTCTTCGGGGGTGAGGTCGACCTCGATAATCTCCTCCATCCCCTTGCGGCCCAATTTTACCGGCACCCCGAAATAAATGTCGTTTAGCCCATATTCCCCTTGCAGGTAGGCTGAACAGGGCACGATGAGTTTCTTGTCTTTCAGGATGGCCTCGATCATGTGGGTGACTGCCGCGCCAGGCGCATAGTAAGCGGAACCTGTCTTGAGCAGGTTTACAATCTCGCCGCCACCTTTGCGTGTCCGCTCGATGATGGCTTCGATTCGCTCGGGGGGTAACAGTTCGGTGATGGGAATCCCAGCCACCGTGGAGTAGCGGGGCAGGGGGACCATTTCGTCGCCGTGACCGCCCAACACAAAGGCGTGGATGTTCTCTACTGACACATTCAGTTCCATAGCGATGAAGGCCCGCATACGGGCGGTATCGAGTACACCGGCCTGGCCGATGACCCGCTCGCGGGGAAAGCCGCTGACTTGCCTGGCAATGTAGGCCATCGTGTCCAGGGGATTGGTGACCATGATGAGAATCGCGTCTGGCGACGCAGCCTTGACTTTGGTGACCACATCGGTGATGATTTTCTGATTGATGCCGACCAGGTCCTCGCGGCTCATACCTGGCTTGCGCGCCACGCCAGCCGTAATGACGACCACGTCGGATTTAGCCGTCTCGTCGTAGCTGGTAGTGCCTGTGATCCGGGTGTCGTAACCCACCACTGGCCCTGCTTCCGTCAAATCAAGGGCTTTGCCGGCCGGCAATCCCGGATGTTCCGGGATGTCTAGCAAAACAATGTCGCCCAACTCGCGCTCGGCCAGCCAATGGGCCGTGGTCGCACCAACGTTCCCTGCGCCGATGATCGTGATTTTGTTGCGCATCTTCAGTCTCCTTGTTGCCTGACTCTCAAAGTTTACGGAATCGTTCCTCCAGTTCTTCGAGCATGGCGGCCGCTTCTACGAGCTTGTCGAGGGGGTTTTGGTCACCGCGAAAGTAGCGATAGTCACATGGCATCACGTCCAGAGTCGTGACCAGATCCATGTGGTGCTTGCGCACAGTAGATGCCTGGGCGTGGTACCATCCGGCAATTTCGCGCAGAGGTGCCTCTCGGAAATTGACTTTGCGAACGGTCAGGTCGAGGGCGGCCGCCCAGGGGGTGGGATTGCTCATGTCGAGGGGCCGGCGTCCTACGGCAATGCGGTATTCCATCCACATTTGGATCGCTGCACCGATGACGTCGAGAGGTAGATTATGCTGTGTCATCACCTCGGTCAACAGAGTCTCCACCTCGTCCATCGCATTTCCAAAGAGCTGTTCAAAGCGTTCGGTCAGCGCGTGGTCGGATTCTGTGCGCAAAAAATCGCCCAGTGCTCGCAGGGTGCCTTCGTAGTCACCAAAGCGAGCCAGGGCGCGGGCCAGGTTCAGGTGATAGTCCGCCTCGTCAGGATCCAACTCGGCGGCCTCACGAAACGACTGCACTGCATCTTCCACTTCCCAGCGACGGTAATGCAGCAATCCCTCTTCGTTGAGTTGTGCAGCTCTACGTTTATTGGAAGTGGACATTGTGTTTGCCCCTTCGAATGGCGGATCAGCCGGTGTGGGACGACCCGCGTAGGTTCAGCGGATCGAAGTCTTCCTCACAGCCCCTTCAATTAAGTAAGATTGAAAGCAACTGAATGGGTGGTAACTAAGGGGCAGGATCACCCTTCGGCGGGGGCCGTGGATGTGCCGGTGACGGTCAGGGCGTCGGCCTCTGCCTCGTCAGCAGTTACCAGTTGCTCTTCGACCAGCAGGCGTTGTAGTGCGGCAATCGCCACTTCGAGCATTGAGGCATCGGGTTGACGGGTAGTGAAGCCCTGCAGCCAGAGACCCGGGGCAATCAGGAGGCGCATCAACCAATGATCCTGGTGGGCTGCGCTGAATTTGATGAACTCGTAGGCGATGCCAGCAATGACCGGGATGAGCAAGACGCGCGATGTGATGCGTAACAGCAGTGGAGGGCGGCCCAACACCGCAAAGACGAGAATCGAAACGACCATAACCACCAGTAAAAAGGCAGTGCCACAGCGCGGATGGACCAGGCTGCGGCGGCCAACAGTCTCCGCGGTCAACTTGTCGCCGGCTTCGTAGGCGTTGATCGTCTTATGCTCTGCGCCATGATAGCCAAAAACTCGCCGGATGTCGGGTATAAAACCGATAGCCCACACGTAGCCCAGAAACAAGGCTAAGCGGATGGCACCTTCCAACAGGTTGCTGACGAAGTGAGAAACGATTAAGCGATCCACTAAACTCAGGAGCAACAGCGGTCCCACGAAGAAGATGGCGACAGCCAGAGCCAGTGAAAAGGCCATTGTCCCCCAGGCGATGGGGCCGGAGAACTCTACCTCTTCCTCGTCCATTGCCACGTCGGCCGAGAACATCAAGGTGCGAATCCCCAGACCCAGTGTGTCCCACAGCATAGTCAGCCCACGCACAAAGGGGACCTTGGCTACAAAACTGCCGTAGATACGTGGATTGAGCGGTTCACAATGGACGACGATCTCACCATTGGGGGCACGTACCGCCACGCACATGTTTTTGCTGCCGCGCATCATCACCCCCTCGATGACCGCTTGCCCGCCGTAATTAAATGGTTTGCTCATTAACCCCTCACAGATAAGATTGCTGAGATTGTACACCGAAGGGGGAGGGCTGTCAAGGTTAATTTCTGTCATCTAATCCGGCGGCGTGCTCTGCACATCAATCAGCTTGCGCTTATCTTTGTCGTGTGGCATAATCCAGCACCAGACGGGCCGTGAGCACGAAACCGTTTTGTCTGTTGTCGTGCTCTATTTGTGCTATAATCCGTCCGTAATCCCTGGCAGATTTTTGAATATCATAGCAAGCAAAGGAGGTCAGTCCATGCTGGAGGTCACTACCAACCAGTTCAAACGCTGCGACCTGGTCAAGGCAGTTGGTCGCATAGATAGTAGTACCGCCCCCCAACTGGCAGATGCCTTTAACGCGATCAACGAGGCCGGAAGATTCAAAATCGTATTCGATATGAGTGACCTGGATTACATCTCCAGTGCTGGTTTGCGGGTGATGATCAATGCCCAAAAGACGTGTAAACGGTGGAATCGAGGTGAGGTGGTCCTTGCCAGCGTGCCCGAGCAGATTTACGGGGCTTTGAACTTGACAGGGTTTGTGCCTCTTTTCAAAATCTTTGACGGCGTTACCGGGGCTGTGGGAAGTTTTTGATAAGACGGCTGGCATTTTGCTGCCACGCCCCGCAATTCATACACACGGTTACTCTCAAACTCATCTGAGCCCGTCGAAGGAGAAGATGCTGAAGCTGGCGAAGTATTTCTTCGGCGGGCTCAGAGTATGTTTTCGCCAGGGAACCTAGAGGACGGTATATACCCGATCCATATGTATATTGGCTGATGGATGACTCCCCCTACAGGTCCTTCATTTGAACAAACGATGACATTCCCTGGGCGGTTCGATAGCCTGGCCAAAGTCAGTGAGTTTGTTGTTCGCGCCGCCAAGGTTGCCGGCCTGGGTTCGGCCGCTGTCTATGCCGTTGAAATGGCGGTGGACGAGGCATGCACCAACATCATCGAACACGCTTACGGCGGCGAGGGGCGCGGTGACATAGAGTGTACCTGTGGGATTGACACTCGTGGGCTGACGGTGGCTCTTCGAGACCACGGTCAGCCTTTTGACCCGTCGAGGGTACCTGAGCCCGACATTAACGCCAGCCTTGAGGAACGTAAAGAGGGCGGACTGGGCCTCTATTTGATCCGTAAGCTGATGGATGAAGTTCATTTTGAGTTTACACCTGATTCCGGCAATGTCTTGACGATGGTCAAACACAAGGAGACGAGCTCTTGACTGACCAGCCGCAACCTACCGATCAGGCTGGGTGGCGGCAGCTCCTCAAATTGGGTGAGCAACTGATGGCTGCGCCGACAGTCGCCGCCCAGTATGATCTGATCGTCGCCACAACCGCTCACCTGCTGAGATGCCAGGCCGATCTATGGCTGGCCGAAATGTTCCACCGGCTGCCGGGCCTGGAAGAATTGGCCTCATTCCCTGTCGCCCCCTCATCCGAGTTAATGCGCTCCGTCGTGGACACCCGGCGGGTGTGTCTCCGCGACGCAGCCAGGGGAGAAGCTCACCCGCTGGCTGTGGCAACACCGTTGTTGGTGAACGATGTCCTCCTGGGGGTGTTGCAAGCCGAACGAAGGGATGGCCCTCCTTTCAGCGAGCCAGAGATTGATCTCCTCAATGGGCTGGCGCTTCAGTCAGCCATCGCTTTGCAGGCCATGCTCCAGGTGGAGGTTGAGCGCTGGCGGGTTGAGCAACTCTCGCTGGTGCGTATGGTCAGCGCCCAGGTTGCCAACGTTCTCGACCTGGATCAACTTTTCCGCCGCGTGGCCGATCTCATCCTCGATACCTTCAAGTACTATTATGTGGCTCTCTTCACCCTGGAACCTGGACAGGAGACCTTGTGCTTCCGGGCCAGCGCAGGGCCTTTGCACTCCCAGCCTGATGAGGGCGGACGTACCGAAGCGATATCCCCTGCCGGGACGGAATTGCATGCCCGGCTGGGGCGGGGAATCATTGGCCACGTGGCCCAGAGCGGCGAGGAAATCCTGGCCAGCGACGTGAGTCGCGAACCTCGCTATCGCTATGAAGACGCGCTGCCCGAAACCCGGTCTGAAGTGGCGCTGCCGCTTAAAATCGAGAATCGCGTCCTGGGTGTGCTTGATGTGCAAAGCGATCAGCCGCATGACTTTCAAGAGACGGATATGCTTGTCTTGCGCTCCCTGGCCCACAACATCTCCATCGCTGTAGAAGATGCTCGTCTTTACGGGGACTTGCAACGCCGTGCGGATCAGCTCTCAGCCGTGGCCGAGGCCAGCCGTGCCGTTGCCTCCATTTTGGACCTGGATCAGCTCTTAGATGAGGTGGTAAGCCTCATTCATCAGAGGTTTGGCTATCCTTTCGTTCACCTCTTCACAGTACATCCCGGCCGTCGGCAAGTCATCTACCGGGCGGGCAGCGGCCGCCGTAGCCAGGCGTTGCGAGCACAGGCGGTGACCTACAACCTGGATGACCCCCACGGCATCATCCCCTGGGTGGCCCGTCACGGGGAGACCGTACTTGCCAACGACGTGGATAGCGAGCCTCGCTATCGTCCATCGCGATTGCCACCGACCGACACGCGGGCTGAGCTAGCCGTGCCCCTTGTCTTCGGCGACGAAGTGTTGGGTGTGCTCGACGTGCAGAGCGACCTTCGAGACGCCTTCGGCGAGGACGACCGGTTTCTGTTCGAAGCGCTGGCCGACAACGTGGCCATCGCCATTCGCAACGCCAACTTGTATCGTTCGGAACTTTGGCGACGTCAGGTAGCCGACAGCTTGCGCGAGGTCGCTGGCCTCCTTTCTGCCGATCTGGCTCTCGATCAGGTACTCGATGCCATCCTGACTGAGTTGGAGCGTACCCTTCCCTGCGATGCGGCCGCTATTTGGCTTTTGCGCGATGATAACCTGCCTGCACCTCAGGCCCCCGTGGCTGAGTCGGGGATGCGCCTGGCCGCTGTCCGTGGCTGCACGGGTGACGACGCGGTGCGTGCCAGTGATCTATCGCCCGAAATAATCCCGTGGCTCGATCAGGCGCTGCATACCGACCAGCCTTTGATCCGCACGCCACAGTCTCCCTTTGAACCCCTGGGCGCTGCCCTGAAGTTCCCCTCCGATTATTCCGCTATCGCCGCACCCTTGCGCGCCGGTGACCAGCGGCTGGGGTTGCTGGTCCTGGTCCACCGTACCCCGGGTCGCTACGGGAGTGAATCTCAGGCGATGACGGCCGCTTTCGCCAGCTATGCCGCTGTGGCCATCGAGAATGCCCGTCTCTATGAGGCGGCCCAGGAGCAGGCGTGGATCTCGACGGTGCTGCTTCAGGTAGCCGAAACCATCCAAACCCTGTCCAGTCTGGATCAGGTACTCGAGGCCGTGGTTCGACTGGTGCCGATGCTGGTCGGTGT
>JAHELX010000919.1 GCA_024643945.1 Anaerolineales bacterium | reverse complement strand
CGAACGATGTCGCAGACACCACATGCCTTGTCTCTTGGGTCACGAGAGTGACCAGCATAACTACACTCATACAAAGAAAAGGACGGTCTGGAGCAGGCTGGTGAAGGTGCTGAACACAAGTGTCACTTGTAGCCCTTGCTCATCCAGGTCGCCCAAGAGTCCTGGAAAAATGCGGTATGTTGCCCGGCTCAGCAACCACGAAACACCAAGACCTATAGCGGCGGCCATCACTATGAACGGGATGGCACCTGGCAAAAAAATCTTCGAGGGAGGTAACAGCAATTGGACGACAATCGTCAGTCCAATGGCCAGCGTCAAGCCGCCGGTCCCCCCTAGCAGCCCCAATCCCGCACAGGTAAGGTACTGAGGCAGTTGTCGTAGCACAATCATTACTGCCTGTACTTTAGACAGACCGGGCTCAGTTATTGGCAACACTTTAGGGGAACTCCGTAGGTTCAAAACGTTACTCCTTCTACAATTCGTTAACTCGATCAAATACGGAGTCACTAGATGTTTCATCGAAGAATTGATTAACCACACTGCCTGCACTGCTGTCACCATGACCGTCGGACATCATAAAGTCCCTTGTGTGGACAAATGCCCAGGGACGGACGACCGAGCGGGTATCAGCCTCCAGATGGTTTGCAGGAGCACGTCCACCATCTCTGATTTTGCAAAACAAGCAGTTGCCCCGGCGTCGAGGGCCGCCTGGGTGTATTCCTGAGAAGATATGGGCGTAAAAGCGATGATGGGAGTAGCGGGTTGCGTTGTGTGCAACGACTGGATAGTCCACAGGCCGCGCATTTCAGAATGAGACAGGTCTACCAGAATAATGTCAGGAAAAAGAGTCGTTGCCATTTCAAGTGCCTCATCGGCGTTGCGAGCCAGGCCCACGATTTCGAACTCCGACTCGGGGATGAGCATACGCCAGATCAGATTGTCGAAGTATTTGCTGCCATCCACGACCAAAACACGTCGGCGTTGAGCCATGAGACCCACTCCTCCTACTCGCATCACTTTGAGTCTATCGCAAAAGGGCCAGGTTGTGCATCAGGAAAATCCTGATCATGGCAAGTAAAAACCCCCATCTTATGGGGGTTAGTATAACTTGTACGCCTACGGCTGAATTGAGTTGTGGCAGTAAAAAGGGAGCTCGGTTACGTTTCCAGTGAGGCCCAGCCTTTTCGCAGCGCGTATTTCACGAGTTCGGTCTTGCTACTCACGCCCAGTTTGCTCATCATATTACTGCGATGAGTTTCTACCGTTTTGACACTGATGCTCAATTGTTCCGCGATCTCTCGATTCGACAGGCCTTCGGCCAACAATTGCAAAACCTCCCGCTCCCGAGGGGTGAGCAGATCCAGGTCGTTACCCTGGCCCCGGGCTTCGGCGCGACGCACATAATCATCAATAACGGCACGCGAGATGGGAGGACTCAGAAACGAGCCACCGGCGAGCGCTGCCCGAATGGCAGTCAGCACTTCCGACGAATCGGACTGCTTCAGCACGTAACCAGAGGCGCCGGCCCTCAGCACCTGAAAGACATACTCTTCGTTGGAGTGCATGGAGAGGATCACTACTTTCACATCAGGGTAGTTCTGCCGAATCTGCCGCGTGGCTTCGATGCCATTCATACCGGGCATCGAGATGTCGATCAACACCACGTCGGGCTGCAATTCCGAGACATATCGCAGAGCCGCGCGCCCGTCATCGGCCTCGCCCACAATCTCAACGTCAGGCTCATCGGCAAAGAGAGCTTTGAGCCCCTGGCGCACGACAACGTGATCTTCTACCAGCAATACTCTTGCTTTAGACATCGGCATGTCCCCCTTCTCGACCCACAGCAAAGGCGTCAGTCATCAATGGGCAGTTGCGCCTGGACCTGCGTTCCGTGTCCGGGCCTTGATATAACGTCGAGGCGCCCGCCTAGCAATCCGGCCCGCTCACGCATGCCAGCCAGCCCGAGACTCTGGCGCTCGCCACGTGTGTTGAACCACGCCGTGGCATCGAATCCAACGCCGTCGTCTTCGACGCCAGCCAATATCTGACGATTCTCGACGCGCAAATATGCCCAGATGTGGCTGGCATGGGCATGACGCGCCACGTTGGTGAGAGCTTCCGTGATGATGCGGTAGATAGTAATCTCTAACTCGGGTCGCAGCACGGTATCGCCCACATCGGCTTCAAAGTAAACTTTTTGGCCGGTACGTTGCTCATAGTGATCAATCTCCCAGCGCAGAGCCGAGACCAGGCCCAAATCGTCGAGTATCGCTGGACGTAATTCCAATGACAGGCTGCGCGCCGTCTCCAGTGTTTGCACCGCCAGAGAACTGGCCTCGTAGATACTGCGGCGGAGTTTGGGCGGCACGTCAGCCGGCAACGCCCGGCGTGCTACATCCAAGTTGATCTTGAGCGCGGTAAGGGCCTGGCCCAACTCGTCGTGCAATTCGCGGGAGATACGGCGACGTTCCTCCTCTTGCGCGTTAACCAGCCGCAGCGAAACCTGGCGCAGCGCTTCGCGCTGCG
>JAHELX010000924.1:5000-36103 GCA_024643945.1 Anaerolineales bacterium | reverse complement strand
CTGGACGAACTGCTGGCTCACCGGGAGAAGATCAACCAAACGCTCCAGGTGATCATCGACGAGGCCACCGAGCCGTGGGGCATCAAAGTCAGCACCGTCGAGGTGAGAGACGTCGAGCTCCCTGAAACGATGCAGCGGGCGATGGCGCGCCAGGCGGAGGCCGAGCGCGACAAGCGGGCCAAGATCATCCACGCCGAAGGCGAATATGATGCAGCCACGCGATTGGCCGAAGCCGCGGCGATGCTGTCCAAACAACCCGCGGGCGTTCAGTTGCGCTATCTGCAAACTCTGACCGAGATCGCCGTCGAGAAAAACTTGACCACCATTTTCCCAGTCCCTGCCGAATTGCTGCAGACTCTGGCAAAGCTATTGAAGGACCGGGAGTCTGACAAGTAGCCAGGTATGAAAGACGAAATTTGTATGGTGACCGGTGCCACTTCGGGCATCGGTGCGGTGACGGCTCGCGCCTTAGCCGAGAAAGGCGCCACGCTGGTCGTCGTGGGTCGTAATGCGGAAAAATGCGCGGCGACGGTCAACCTCATCCGGCAGCAAACGGGCAACCCCAGGGTTGAATACCTGTTGGCGGATTTGTCCGCCCAGGAAGAGATTCGTCGCCTCGCCGAGCAATTCAAGAGCCGCTACCAGCGTCTGCATGTGCTGGTGAACAACGCCGGCGCTTTTTTTATGTCGCGCCAACTCAGCGCAGACGGTCTTGAGATGACGTTTGCCCTGAATCATCTGGGGTACTTCTTATTGACCCACTTGATGATCGACTGGTTGAAAGCCAGCGCTCCGGCGCGGATCATCAACGTTTCGTCCAATGGGCATCGTGGGATGAAGATCAACTTCGAGGATCTGCAGAGCCAGAGGCGGTATGCCCCTATGCAGGCGTACGGACAGTCGAAGCTGGCCAATCTGCTGTTCACGTATGAACTGGCGCGGCGACTGGAGGGGAGCGGAGTGACGGTCAACGCCCTGCATCCGGGATTTGTGGCGACGAATCTGGCAGCCAACAATGGCTGGCTGGCGCGTTTATTTCTGCCTTTGGTTCATTTGTTCGCGATCAGTCCCGAAGAGGGGGCACAGACCAGCATTTATTTGGCAACTTCGCCGGAAGTGGAGGGGATCACAGGCAAATACTTCGTGAACAAGAAGC
The DNA here is from genome assembly GCA_024643945.1 of Anaerolineales bacterium. The sequence goes on along the minus strand of JAHELX010000924.1, from coordinate 34,947 downwards.
CTGTTGAGTCGTCCCCAGAATCTTATGATAGAGACACTGCTGCCCGATTGTGGCAGGTGAGTGCCGAGCTGACTGGACTGCCGAGAACTTTCGGTAGTCAGCAGACAGTGGACAGTAGTCAGTAGTCAGATGATTGCGGGCCCATTTACAGAAAAGGATAAAAAATATCTTCGTCACGCCATCCGGCTGGCACAAGAGGCCGAAGGAATGGGAAACCTTCCCATCGGTGCAGTGATGGTCCTCAAGGGTGAGGTGATCGCGGAAGGCAAGAACTCCATCTGGGCCCCGCATTTCGATGCAACCCGGCATGCGGAAATCGAAGCGCTGCGCAGCATCCCGGCAGATCTCTGGTCGCAATCGCGGGAGATGACTTGTTACAGCAGCCTTGAGCCGTGCCTGATGTGCCTGGGTGCTCTGCTAATGCACCACATCGGCCGCATTGTGTTCGGGTCCAGCGACAGTCACGGCGGTGCCGGCTGTTCCTTCGGCCATTTGCCGCCGTATTTCGAAAACGAATTAGAGGTAGTTGAGTGGATCGGGCCGGCGCTGCCCCAGGAGTGCGACGAACTCTGCGCGCGTGCCATAACATTGATTGCTGAGCGTCGCGGCTCGTCACGGTGAGTTGGGGATCACAACTGCGTAGGCACCAACCCTTTGAAGAAAGAGAGGCAAAAGTGAAAATCAGACTGCATAAACCTAAACGTGGTTTGTGGAATGTTGCCCTGTTGCTCTTTATCCTCGGGGTGGTTGGAGCTTTTGTTGGGATACCCATCTTGAGCCAATTGGCCTTTTATCTAATTTTGATCTCGGCGGCACTTCTACTGTTGGGCACCTGGGTCATTTAATGGTTGAGTAGAGTTTCTCCTACTGCTTCACGAAGTGCACAAATAAGCCCACCCCTTCAACAAAAAGAGCCCCTGCGCTGCAGAGGCTCTTTCTCTTTGTCCACCCTCCTTGATTAGTTTATCATCACATATAATACTGCCTGACCTATGATTCTCACTGTCCAGAAACCCGGAAGTTGTCAAAGCGCACAGAAACAGGATCAAAATTGGAACAAGTGTCCGGCAGTGAATTGCCAGTTAGTGTGCGAGGACGCATCTCACCAACCTAAGCAAATTATGCGGATAGGTCCCGGAGGCTAGGGGGCGCGCGCAAGAGAAATAGGTCCCGACAGGGGGTCAGGATTGCTCGCGTAGGACCGTGTTTACTTCACGCGAATCGGAGTCTCTTTCAGCAACAGCCGGTTGTCGAGAGGCCGGCCGTCGGCGCCGGTGACGAGGAGCCGCGTGCTGTCCAGTGGGTTGTAAAAGCCGATTTCCAGCCAGTAGTCGCCGCTGGGGGCATCGGGGTGGATGGGGATGGCGTAAGCGTCGGCCAGGTACTCACCCGGGACCCAACTGGTGGTGGGGAAGTCGCCGCTGCCAGGCACCTGGTCGCGCTGGCCGACGATGCGGCCCTCGGCGTCCACCAGATGGGCAAAGACGGCGTAGTTGCGGTCGAAAGTTTCCAGGGCCTGCCAATAGAGTACCAGCGTCAGCGAATCACCAGGACGCATTCCCGCCGGGCCGCGCAGGTCGTAGCCTACCAAGCGGGCAAGGTCGCCGAAGCGCACGTCCAACGGGTATTGAGGCGAGGGTGGCGAGAAGTTGTGGGGGCGCTGAGTCGTCTCGACGCTGGCGAGCACGACCTGATCATCTCGCCCTACTGGTAGCCGCGAGTGATCGGGGTGTAACAGGCCGACGGCCAGGCGGTAAGTTCCGGCAGGCAGGGTAGCGGGCAGCGGGATCTGGTGCGGGTCGCGCAGCAGAGTGCCCGCCGTCCAGCGCTCGCTGGGGTAAACGGGAGGCGTCTCGCTGAGAGCCACCGGCTTGCCCGCCTCGTCCTGCAACTGAGCAAAGACGGTATAGGACTGGTTGCCATCGGCCAGGGCTTGCCAAAAAAGGCTGAAGGTCAACGCGTCGCCGGCCTGGAAAGGGCCGTCACCCAGACTGTAGCCCAACAGCCGCACCTGCTGCCCGAAGTCGGCCACGCTCCGGTACTGCACCGGTAGAGCGTCGGGTGAGAGGGGCCTGTCCGGCGCGACGACCTGCAGCGTGGCCAGGGTAGCTTCCACCCCCTGAGGCTGGCCCTGAGCGTCGAGCACATCCAGCGGGCCGTCGTCGGCCTGGTCGCGCACGCTCAGCCGGAGTTGATAGTCGCCGGGCGGAGTGCCGGCGGGGATGGCCAGCCCGTGGCGATCCAGCAATTGCTCGCCAATAGCCAGGTCGGTGAAGGAAGCATCCCCTCCCTGCGGCAGGCTGTCGCGACTGGCCCAGGTGCCTCCGTTGGCGTCGGTCAGGCGCAGGGCGACACGGTGGTCACTCCCCAGGTTGCCCATCTTGCGCCATTCTAAGAGCACCGGCACCACGCCACGCCCCACTTCTATAGGCGCCTTGCCTACTTCAGCCCGTTCTATCAACAGCCGATTAGCAAAGTTGAAAGGGACAGCGGCTGAAGCCAATTGGTTGCCCCGGGCGTAAAGGAGGAGCTTGGTGCCGGGAAGGCTCCAATCCACCTGGGTGGGAAAGGCAGACTGGTTCAGGTACGTTTCCACCTGCGTCTCCCACAGCCGCCCCAGTGCCTGATAGGCCGGGAACCAGAGGCGGGGGTGATTGCTTACCAGAATATCCAGGTCGGCGCGCATACGAACCAGGTCTGCTGCCCAGGCTTCCCCCCAGCCGGGTACCACATAGAGCGCCGGGCGCGGCACAGGCAGGTAGGCATAGTAAAAGCCGACCTGCCACTGATAGCTGGCCAGGAACACATCATCTGGGGTGCTATGCACGCGAACGTAAGCCAGCAAGTGACGATAGTCTTCATCCTGGTAGCGAGGGACATTGTAGAAGTCCAACAACGTCACCGTCTGAGTCAGCAGCAGCGCGGCACTCACCGCGACCAGTGCTGGCCGGCTTCGCTGCCAGAGCCAGGCCAGTCCCGCCCCCAGCAGTAGCCACCAGGCGGGAGCAGCCAGCATCAGCGTCCGTTCAAAGTAGCGGGGGGTGAAGGGATAGACCAGGTTGATGAGGTAGCCCAGCAGCAAGGGGAGGAGTAAGTACAAGGCAATCAGATAGGAGGGGTGAGCAATGCGTGATACGTACTGCGTGCTGCGTACTGCGTATTGCGTATTGCGTGATGCGTGATGCGTGACGTGTGCCCCTCGATAGATCAGGCCGAGCAGGGCAACAGGCAAAAACAGGAGTGTCGCCCAGGCCAGGATACGCGTGGCGTCTGAGAGATGTCCCAGGCTGAAGGCCACCATGTGAGATGTAATGAAGCGCACCAAGCCGAGCGGGACATATTCCTCCGCGACCCGCTTGCCCTGAACGTAAGTAACGAGCTTTGTCCCGGCGTAGGCCACCCACGGCAGGTAGAGCAGAGCGACCACGGAAAGGGAGCGGATAAACGGATGAGCCATCAAGCTGCGCAGGCTGCGACGGCGATGGGCGACAACAAAAGCGATGAGCTGGAAGAGGGGAATGAAGAAGGCGTAGTACATCGTGTACAGAGCTGCTGTCGTCGTCAAAGCATGCCCCCACCTGTAGATTCTCTCTGAAGAAAAGTATCCCGTCTGCCCCCTACGCTCTGCCGTCGGCTGTCCGCCGTTGGCCGTCCGCCTTTGGCCATCGGCCATCTGTTGGCTGAAAAAATACACCGACCCCAGCCCCAGCAAGGTCACCAATCCGTACATACGGACTTCCTGCGAGTAGTAGACAGCGAAGGGGGCCAGGGTCACTACGGCAGCAGTCGCCAGGCCGGCAACCCGGTCGAAGAGGTGGCTGGCGACCCGGTAGGCCAGCGGCACCAGCAGCGTGCCGAAAAGCACTGATAAAAAGCGGGCCATTTCGGGGGTGCTGCCGGCGAAGCGCAGCCAGCCGCTTAGCAGGATGTAATAGAGAAGAGGGTGGATGTCTACCGCTGTCAGGCGGACCATCTCGCCCGGATTCATCGAGGCGAAGTAAAAGCTCCAGCCTTCGTCGCCCCAAAGAGGCTGAAAGTCCAGCCGGTACAGGCGCAGACCGAAGGCCAACAGGGTGAACAGCAGCACACTGGCAGCGGGCGCCAGGCGCCAAGAGATGCGTTTGTCGTCCATCAGGGAAGAGTATACCACAGATGAAAAGATCGGGGAATCTAGACAGACCTGACAGATCTTAGAGATCTGTCAGGTCTACATACCTATCTATTCGTCTACCCGCGATATCGCCTCGCCCACTGCCAGAGGATGGTTCGCACCAGCTTGGGGCGCAGCTCTTGCCAGGCTTCGTTAGCGGTTGCCTGTTCGGTCTCGCCAAATGGTTTGTGCCCATAGCGTTCGCGGGAATAAAGGCCAGCAATACGTTGGGCGGCTTTTTCCCCATCAGGCACCCGCCGCCCCAAGGCCGAAGCGTGCTCGTGGGGCGTCTGTGAGAGGCGCATGCTGGTGCCTGCCCAGTTGGCCAGGCGCAACATGTTGTGATAGATCGAGCTCACACGGCTCAGCCGCGTGGGCCTGCGTTTGCGCATGGACCAGACGGTAATGCCCGCCAGCATCGCCAGCACCAGGCCACCCCCAATCCAGGAAGTGGGCTTAATTTGAGCCAGTTGTAACCACAGAGAGCCGGCTTCGGCGTCGGAGGGCGGTGGCAGTTCCTCATCCATTTCCAGACGGTCCATTCGGTCGGGGAAGGTGGGGCCCAAATCCCGATTCTGGTTTTCATTGCCAGAGTTGGCGTCTTGTGCATCGATCGGGCGGATGATGGCCGGCTGGGCCGCCGTTGGTTCAAATTCAACCCAACCGTAACTGGGGAAAAAGACTTCTACCCAGGTGTGGGCATCTTGTTGCAGTACCACGTAGGCCTTTTTCTCCTGATCGTACTGGCCCTGCGCGTAGCCCGAAACAATGCGGGATGGAATGCCTAGAGAGCGTAGCATCACCGCCATTGAGGTCGCGTAGTAATCGCAATAACCTTGTTTCAAATCGAACAGGATGTAGTCTACCGGGTCACGGTCCGGCGGTGGGGCCTCGATCTTTTCGTTGTAGGTAATTTCGCTGCGCAAGAAGCTCTCAATGGCACTGGCTTTGTCATAGGGATTGTCATAGGGGACAGCAATTGACTCAGCCAGTTGTTTCACCCGATCCGATACGGTATCCGGCAATTGCAGATAGCGCTCGGTAACCCAAGTGGGATAGTTGCTCCCTGCCTGTTCCAACTGCCGTGCCAAGGCCTTGGTTAGTAGCGAGGTAACCAGATAACGGTCGCCGGCCTCAAGAGGCACACGACTGCGAGCGAAAGAGATCGTATCGACCTGCGGAGCGCCAAGGGTCTCGTTCAATTGGCCACTGGCTCCCTCAGAAGGAGCTCTCACGTAGCTCAAGCTGGCGCGTGCGGACTCGCTGACCCAAACCGGTTGGGCCGCCATGGGCAACATCGACATGCTCGGCCCCACCAGGGTGACTGTAGAGGTAATCATCTGTCGTGCCTGGTAGGTAACTATTGGCAACGCCTCGTTATCGGCGCCAAAAGGAACAATTTGATCGTCGTTGTTATTCCAACCCCGCCCGGTGAACTCATCGAAGACGACTGCGCGCCAGTAACGTGCGGAAGAGGGGGCTTCTATTTCCAGCACGGGGACTTTGGCCAGTGTACGCGGGCCGCCCAGCTCCATTGCCTTGCCATAGAAGTCCACACCGGCCGTAGGCCGGTAATTGAGTGAGGCGAAAAGGCGAGTCCACTCGGCTTGCAGGTCGTGCCAGGGTGCCCGAATGGCATCAAACACATCCGTGTCCTGAACCACCACTGCACCGGGTGTGATCCACGCCAGTGCAAGAATCACCAGGGTGAAGAGAGCTCCGGCGCGTAGAAAGTCGAAGCCAATTTCATCCGCGTTAAAGTGAACTTGCTCCTGGCGCCAGGTTTGTTGCTGGGTGAACAGGTTAAGACGGATGACAAGCAACAAAGCCAGGGCCAGATAGGCTACCAGGTAAAGCGTGATGTCTTTGGGCGCGTAATACAGGTTGACCAGCAGCAATACACCGCCAGGAACAATGGCCAGCCACACCTGGCGCGTCCGAAAGATAAACCATACGCTCAGGTAGGTAATCCCCCAGACGATCAGGGCCATTTGCAGTATAAAGATCATGTTGTTGTGGCTGACGCCGCCGGCGAAGAGTTTGTTAGTCCATTGATAGATATACCACCACAACCAGGCCCAACGGTAATTCCAGGTGTAAAAGTCAGGGAATAGGGTCGTCACCAGCCGAAACGACCAGGCGAAGCCAATGATCAAGCTGAATATGTGCCCCAGCCATCCCGGTAAGGGACTCCTGGCGATCATCAGCCCAATGACGAATGCCCCCAGACCGGCGATTGGAACCAGGTTCAGTCCGTCGGTCCAACCTGCGCCAGTAACTCCCAGACCCACAACCATTACCATAACGAAGGACAAAACAAACACGCCCCAGCCTTCTCTAGGATGCCATCGCTCAGACATATCCTACCCTCACCTTCACCCACTAACCGATCGACGTGCCGCGTTGTCTTTAAAAGTCGTAGCGTAATGGCTGGTTAGTTTTCAGAAGCTATTATTGAGCAATCTGATCTATAAACAGTGATCCATATCCAGTATAGAATGACAACCCCCAGAAGTCAAGTTCAGTTGGGTGGGTTCGGATTTCGGGACGAACCCTCCCGGAGCAAAGCCCCCCCACGGGGCAGGTTTTGACTGAACAAGCTACGATTTTTAGCACCAACCTGCCCCGTGGGGGGGCTTTCCCGAGCGAAGCCCCCCTGTGGGGCTGTGCAGCCCCGTGGGGGGCTTCGCTCGGGACCATTGGGCGCTCCGGGAGGGTGTGTCGCCCACAAAAATGAACGCACCCAGTTCAGTTCGGGAAGGTTGAAAGTAACCTTCAGTGGAGCCCATCAACGATAGCTGTGGTATTATAGCGTATATAGTCAACATACGTCTCGACGCCGCTGCCCGTGGGGCCCAGCGAACCCGTGTAAAGTGTGACTAACTGAACGCCAGTATCCGCTGCCACCTGTTGTACCAGTGACGGGTTGACCGTTGTACCGACAAAAACGGCTCGGACGCCGTACCTGTGGATCGAATCTTCTAGCGTGGCCAATTCCCGCGCTGACGGTTCGGTCCCGGTGCTGAAACCAGGGATGACCGCCCCGATCTGCTCCAGTCCGTAGCGATCAGCGTAATAGCCAAAGGTTTCGTGATCGGTGACCAATTTGCGGTTGTCGGCCGGGATGGTCGCGATCTGCTCTTTGACCCATTCGTCCAGTGATTCCAGTTCGGCTTCGTACCTCTTGGCGTTGGCTTCATAAGTGCTGGCATTGGCCGGATCAAGAGCGCTCAGAGCGTGTTCGATATTATGTACAAAGTTTATCGCATTGACCGGCGTCGTCCAGGTATGAGGATCAACACCTTCACGGGCATACTCGTGGTCAACTTCTTCTATGTCTGTTGCTTTAAAAGCACGAAACTCAATTCCCTGGGAGACATATACGACCGGGGCGTCTGTATTTGGGGTCAGTTTAGGCAAGAATTCTGCCTCCAGGCCGGCTCCATTGGCAAAGATGACGTGTGCATTAGCCACGACAACCATATCTTGAGGTGTGGTGGTGTAGGTATGCGGATCGTCTCCGAGGGGCAGTAATGGAGTCAGCTCTATTGCGTCGTCACCTACCTGAGAGACGATGTCGGCTACAATGTTGGTGGTGGCGACCACTTGCAACTTTTCGCCAGCCCTCAATGAAACCGGCGCGAGTTTCACCAGTTCATTTTCATCTCGGGGATCTTGGCTTGCTTCGACCGATTGGGCAGGCTTTGCGCCGCCTGTCGCCGATGTCCCAGCCTGCCCACAAGCGGGGGTCATCATCGCGACGATTACCAACCCAATAAATATCCCGCACGTCTTTTTGCCAAACACAGAAACGACTCCCTATTTTCAACCAGAACTATCGATACGGCAATCAGAATGATCGGCTTTGTCTGCAGTTTTCACAAGCGCCATAGAATTCCAACAAATGGCTGTGAATCTCGAAGCCAAATTGCTCAGATAGGGTTGCCGCTAGCTGATCGCTGCCGCAGCTCTCGAATTCGAAGGTCGCACCACAATTAGTGCACACCAAGTGGTGGTGCCCCCCCTCGGCGGTGACGTAACGTTGAGATGCATCCCCCAAAAAGATTGGCCGGATAAGCCCCAATTCGGTTAGCAACTCCAGGGTGCGATATACGGTGGCCCGGCTGAGCAGTGGATAGATCTGCTGGCCTAGTGTTAGCACCTCATTGGGACTGAGATGCCTGTGTTCCTGTTCTAGCACTTGCACGATCGCCAAACGAGGCGGCGTCAACCGGTAGCCTGCATCTTTTAGTTTGTGACCTAAGCTGGTGAGATCGGGCATTGATGACTCCTTACGCACAGAGTCGTTCCTCATTCGTAATTGAGAATATGTCTCAATTATAACCGGGGATCAGGGAATGTCAAATCTAAGGCGATGAGGAAGCTATCCTACTGTTTGACAGCTTTCCAGTTCGTGGTACACTGGTCAGGTGCTACAAAAATTGGCAAAGGGAGAAAGACGTGGCAAGAAAATATCCTTCATATCCAAGTATGGTAATTGACCCGGATGAGACCTACTCGGCAACGATCAAGACCAATCGAGGCGATATAGAGCTGGAACTCTTCGCCTCAGATGCCCCCAAGACGGTGAATAATTTTGTGTTCCTGGCCCGGGATGGGTTTTACGATGGACTTACCTTTCACCGGGTTATCCCTGCGTTTGTAGCCCAGGGAGGGTGCCCGCATGGTACCGGCACGGGAGGCCCAGGCTACACCTTCGAAGACGAGACTCGGAACAATCCTCACAAACACGAGGCTGGCAGCCTGAGCATGGCCAACGCTGGCCCCAATACCAACGGCAGCCAGTTCTTCATTTGTCACGAGCCGCAACCTCACCTGGATGGCAGACATACGGTCTTTGGCAAGGTGACAAAGGGGATGGACGTAGTGCTCAGCTTGGAGCAAGCTGATTTTATGGAAGAGATTCTCATCACCGAGCGTTGATGCAGCCTGGAAGGAGTTCATAGAGCAAAACGTCGAGGGGCGCATGACCATACGCCCCTCGACGTTTTGACGGGCTGAACGAGTTGCGATTATAGTTGTGGAGTAAGGGCCCCCATAGTACTGGTTGACAGCATGATAGTTCGTGGTAAACTGATCAGGGGACTATCGAGGAATCTCGGAGAAGACTTAGGTCTGTAATAGGCTTATCAGGTAGTTTTCGGCTGCAACTATTCTTGACGATTTGCGTAGAATCCTGTGAAGCTGATGTAAACATAGGTCCCCCCTGGGGGGCGGAGAAGCGACTGGCTACAGCTTTTCGCGCCGGGAACCAGTTTCGACAACCAACATTACCCTGTAGATGGCCAGGAATCATAAGTCGAGGTACCTATGCCGAAATCCGAGTCCCCAATTACCAAAACCCAGGCATTTACTCTTATCAGATTATCACCGAAAACGCGCCGCTTGATCGGACATGTTACTGCTGTGCTGCTTGCAGTCGGCATTACAGTGGGGATTGTCCTGTCGCGCGAGCAGATCCAGCGTTTTTCCGTCTATGGATACCCGGCTGTCTTCCTGATCAGTCTTATCGGTAATGCTACGATTATCTTGCCAACGCCCAGCATGGCCGTGGTATTTGGCGTGGGTGGAGCACTCAACCCGGTGGCTGTAGGCATTGTGGCTGGCCTGGGATCCGCCCTAGGCGAGTTAACTGGTTACCTGGCCGGCGTTGGGGGGCGAGCCATTATCGAAAACAGGGATCTCTACAGCCGCCTTGAGAAATGGATGCGTAAGAGGGGCGTACTGGTCATCTTCGTGTTGGCCGTCATCCCCAACCCCGCTTTCGACGTGGGGGGGATGGTCGCTGGTGCGCTGGGTATGCCAGTCTGGCACTTTTTACTGGCCGCCTGGGCTGGCAAAAGTGTTCGTCTCATTATCCTTGCGCTAGGCGGCCAGTTGGTTTTTACGAACTCTTGACAATTCCCCTGCTATCCGGTATACTGTAATCAATTCCAGGGCAATGAGGCCCACTGCCCTGGTCTGTTTTTATACAGTCAACGTAACTGCTCACCCTCCCGGAGCACCCAATGGTCCCGAGCGCCCAATGGTCCCCTGCACAGGGGAAAGCCCCCCACGGGGCTGCACAGCCCCACAGGGGGGCTTCGCTCGGGAAAGCCCCCCCACGGGGCAGGTTGCATTAACCTGCGGGAGGGTAGGCCGAGTAGTTACCAGTCAACGACAGCGAACAGGAGGAGTAGGCAGGCATACCCGGCCTGATAGAGAAGAGAGGTCACCGGCTGAAAGCCTCTCGCAGCGCCCTCTGCCGAAGGTCGCCTGGGAGTTGGGTGGTTGAAAGGTAATGTTACCTGGTAGGCTGCCCCGGGTTCGCCCGTTATTGCGATTAAGAGTGCTGACGCGTGGATGCCCTGGCTCGATGTGCTTACCGAGAGGGGCAGGCAAGGCAAGGAGATTACCCGCAGAGTTACACATGCTGAATTCTGCAGGTGTAGTCTAATCCTGGTAACTGTGTCAGAACCGAGGTGGTACCGCGAAGCTTTGCCCTTTTCGTCCTTGGATGAAAAGGGCATTGTGTTTATCAATGCGATCCAGCACGACCTTTTACAGGAGGGAAATGTCACGCTTGAGGCGTGAGTAGCTCCTGTTGTTTATATGAAGGAGAGAACAAAATGACGACTGAGTGCCCAATAGACACCACTGAAATGGCCAAAACCTACGACCCGCAGGCCGTGGAGACAATCCTCTACAACTGGTGGGAAAGCCAGGGCTACTTTAAGCCAGAGATTGCCCCACCCGACGCCGAACCCTTCGTCATCTCCATGCCGCCTCCCAACGTGACAGGCGAACTTCACCTGGGCCACGCTATGTTCGTAGCTATGGAAGACATGATGATCCGCTATTACCGCATGTTGGGGCGGGCTGCCCTGTGGGTCCCCGGCAGCGATCACGCCGGCATCGCTACCCAGCTTCAGGTAGAGCGTATGCTCCTCAGTGAGGGGACCAGTCGTCAGGCTATTGGGCGCGAGGAATTTTTGCGCCGCACCTGGGAGTGGAAAGAGAAATACGGCGGCATCATCATCCGACAACTGCGCCGGTTGGGGGCTTCATGCGACTGGGACCGGGAGCGCTTCACTTTGGACGAGGGGCTCTCGCGCGCCGTGCGCGAGGCTTTTGTGCGCCTTTACGAAAAGGGACTCATCTACCGGGGAGAATATCTCATCAACTGGTCGCCCGGCCTGCAAACCGCCGTCAGCGACCTGGAGGTGGAGTACAACGAAGAAGAGGGCACTCTGTATTACTTCAAATACCCCATCGCCGGGTCAAACCTGAAGGACGGGCCGGGACGGGGTTACATCCCGGTGGCTACCACCCGGCCTGAGACCATCTTGGGTGATACGGCTGTGGCCGTTCACCCCGACGACGACCGTTACCGCCACCTCATTGGTAAGACCTGCCTGGTGCCTATGCTCAACCGCACCATCCCCGTCATCCACGACACCTATGTCTCGATGGAATTCGGCACTGGCGCCCTCAAGATCACCCCTGGTCACGACCCGAATGACTTCGAAATTGGCCAACGACATGGGTTGCCGATCGTCAACGTCCTCAACTCGGACGCGACGATGAACGAGAATGCTGGTCCCTACGCCGGGCTCGACCGCTATGAGTGCCGGGAAAAACTGTGGGCCGATATGGAAGCCGCTGGGCTGACTATCAAAACCGAAAAATACACGATGCAAGTGCCCCGTTCCCAGCGCGGCGGCGAAGTGGTCGAACCGCTGGTCAGCACCCAATGGTTCGTGAAGATGCAACCGCTCGCCGAGGCTGGCCTGCAGGCAGTGCGCGATGGACGCATCAAAATCATACCTGAACGCTTCACCAAAGTCTACTACAACTGGCTGGAGAACATCCGCGACTGGTGTATCAGCCGCCAACTTTGGTGGGGCCACCGCATTCCGGTGTGGTATTGCGGCGATTGTAGCCATATGGCCGTTGTCCGTGAGGATCCGGTCGCCTGCGAAAAATGTGGCAGTGCCAACTTGCAGCAAGATCCGGACGTGCTAGATACCTGGTTCAGCTCGGGCCTGTGGCCCTTTTCCACTCTGGGCTGGCCTGAGGAGACAGAGGATTACAGACGTTTTTATCCCACCGACATGATGGAAACCGGCTATGACATCCTCTTTTTCTGGGTGGCTCGCATGATTATGCAGGGATTGGAGATGACCGGCCGGATTCCCTTCCACACCATCTACCTGCATGGGCTGGTGCGAGATGCTTATGGACGCAAAATGAGCAAAACGGCCGGCAATGTCATCGATCCTTTGGAGATGATGGACAGCTACGGTACCGATGCTTTGCGCTTCACTCTGCTGACAGGCAGTACCCCCGGCAACGATATGAGCCTGAGTGAAGAGCGCATCGTCGCCAACCGTAACTTTGCCAACAAAATTTGGAACGTCACCCGCTTTGTGGTCAGCAATTTGGGGGCTGCCTTCGAGGCTGGCCTGGGTACTTGGAACCTGTCAGCAATAGCCTTACCCGACCGGTGGATCATCAGCCGCTACAACCGCCTGGTTGCAAACGTGACCCGGCTAATGGACACCTATCAATACGGCGAGGCTGGCCGGCAAATTTATGAGTTCCTGTGGGGTGAATATGCCGACTGGTACATCGAAATCGCCAAGATTCGCCTGTATGGTGCCGACGCCCATGCTCAGGCCACGGTGCGACGGGTGTTGGTCTACGTGCTGGATCGGACGCTGCGATTGCTGCATCCCTTTATGCCCTTTGTCACCGAGGCGACGTGGCAGCACTTGCCCCATACGGATGATTCGCTCATGATTACCTCCTGGCCGACCCCGGGTGAATTCTGCGAAGAGGCCGAGGCCGATATGCAGTCGGTGATGGACGCCATCCGCGCCATCCGCAACGCCCGTGCCGAATACAACGTGGAACCGGCCCGGCGTATTGTCGCCCACATCGCAACTGGGGAAAAGTATGATCTGTTCCTGTCGCAGCGGGACATTCTGGTGGAACTGGCTCGCCTCGACTCCGACACTTTGCGCTTGGCCCACACTCTCCTCGATAAACCAGAGCAGGCACTCACGCTGGTGGTGGGTGGCGTCGAGATCTACCTGCCGCTGACCGGCATGGTTGACTTGGACGTCGAACGCAAGCGTTTGCAAAAAGAACTGACCCGCGTCGATGACGGCATCGCCCGCAGCCAGAAGTTGTTGAGCAACCAAGGGTTTGTCGCCCAAGCACCGGCCGAGGTGGTGCAAAAAGAGCGGGATAAACTGACCAGCTTGCAAGAACAGGCGGAAAAGTTGCGTGAACGCCTGGCAACATTGGCGGCGTAGAGCGCTGTGCACGGAATGGAATCGGCGCCTACTGGAAATGTTTCAAAAATTATACGATTGCGCCCTATTTGCAACGGCTTTCGTAGCTCTTTTCCATTTCTTTGATACACAAAGAGGCTATAATAGGCTGGCAATCGCTTAGAAGCTACCAGAAAAGTCGTGGGGCCCGCCTGCGCAGCCTGGAAAGGCTGCCCCACGCTGCTTTTCACACACGCTTTAAGAAGTTGCCAATGGAAAAAGCGAACCTGTTTCAGCTAAAGGAGGAAACAACCATGGCCGTTGCCACTTGCCCGGATTGCGGAAACGAGATCAACCTGGGACGTAATCCGAAGGAAGGTCAGAGTGTCACCTGTCCAGACTGCGGAGCAGACCTGGAAGTTATCAGCCTGGACCCCCTGGAACTCGATTGGGCCTACAGTGATGTCGAAGAGGAATGGGACACGCCTGATGACGATTGGGACTAGCATCCCCTCCCATTAACTCCCCCCAAGGATTTCAGCGTGAGCCCCCCGAAACGACCGGGGAGGGCTTCTATGCCTTAGCGGATTGATGACACTCTTCTCCCTACTTAACCCTGCCCGGCCCGTGCCGGCCGAATATCGTTCGAACTTTCTCCACCTGTATCTCGATATTGCCTGGTTTGGCGTTTTGAGCGGCAGCGCAATGGCCTTCATAGCCGTATATGCGGCTCGGCAAGGAGCCAACGCCTTCCAGATCGGGTTCCTCAATGCCGGCCCCGCCACTGTGAATCTGCTCTTTGCACTACCAGCCGGCCGATGGCTGGAGAAACAGCCAATGGGTTCGGCCGTATTCTGGACATCGGTTTTTTATCGCATTTTCTACCTTTTCTGGGTGCCACTGCCCCTTCTCCTGCCACCGCAGAGTCAAATCTGGACACTGATTGGGCTGACACTGCTTATGAGCATCCCTGGCGTGGCCCTGGCCATCGGTTTTAATGCTCTGTTCGCCGATGCCGTTCCACCAGAATGGCGTGGGCACGTTGCTGGTGGGCGTAACGGCCTGCTAGCCATCACGTTCATTATTACCTCCCTTCTCTCCGGCTATATCCTCAACCACTTCCCTTTTCCTATGGGTTATCAAATCGTTTTCGGGCTGGGATTTTTTGGGGCAGCGATGAGCAGTTTCCATTTATGGTTCGTGCGTCCTTTTCCCGGTGGAACAGTCCCACCACGCGTCGGGCGCGGCCTGGGAGATATGGCCCGGCCGGGAATGATTCGTATCATAGGTGATGGCCTTCGCCACAGTGTTGGTTTGCGCTTCCTGACCCGAAGCGGCGGGCTGCACCTACCAAGGACAGAAATTCTAACCGGCCCTTTTGGTAGAATATTGGCTGTTCTGTTTGGCTTCCATCTGGCCCAATATCTGCCCGCCGCCTTGTTTCCTCTCATTTGGGTCAATCGACTTCACCTTTCAGACCAGGAGATCAGCCTGGGAACGGCTCTTTTCTATGTAACCGTCTTCTTAGGTTCGACTCAGTTAGCATATTTGACGCGGCGGTTAGACAACCACCGGGTGACCGCCATCGGAGCGATATTGATGACCACCTACCCGGGGTTGATGGCTTTAAGCCGTGGATTTGGGCTCTTTATAGCTGCCTCGATCGCTGGCGGCTTTGGCTGGGCGCTGGCTGGCGGCGCATTGACCAACTATATCTTGGATAAGGTGCCCCAGGACAATCGCCCCGCTCATCTGGCCTGGTATAACCTGGCGCTCAACGCCGCTATCTTGTTAGGTTCCCTGATCGGTCCGTTTTTGGGCGGTAAGCTGGGGCTTTCGGCCGCTCTGGGTTTGTTCGCTGTCTCTCGCCTGCTGGCTGCTCTGTTCATCTGGCGCTGGGGTTAACTACGATGTATTCAGTCTTCGAGTAAGAACGGGGGGAATAAGCTCATGCACGTTGCACTTTTGGCAAACCTGAAAAAGAACGCACCTACCTGGCCTGGCATCTCACCTGATCACTGGAATGATTTAGATTCTGAAGAGACCATTCAATCCATCCTGGACGCACTTGAAGCGGTGGGCCATCACGCTACTTTCCTTGAAGGGGATGTGACTCTCTACGACAACCTGCGGAAGGTGAGGCCTGACATTTGTTTCAATATCTGTGAGGGCCATTTCGGCGACTCGCGGGAAGCGCAGGTGCCGGCTATTCTCGAGATGTTACGCATTCCCTATACCGGATCGCGTGTGCTCACGCTGGCGCTGGCATTGGATAAGCCAATGACCAAGCGTGTACTTGCCTATCATAAGCTGCCGACGCCCGCTTTTCAGACATTCGAACGCGTCGACGAGCCGCTCGATCCAGACATGGAATTCCCCCTCTTCATCAAGCCGAGCCGTGAAGGGACGGGGATGGGCGTGAGTGCCGAGTCGATCCTGCGTGATGAAGACCAGCTACGGGCGCAACTGCGCCGTATCTTCGAACGCTACGACCAGCCGGCCCTGGTCGAGCGTTTCATTGAGGGGCGCGAGGTTACAGTTGGCCTGGTCGGGAATCTGACGCCACCGGTGGCATGGCGTATCCCCGAGGATGAAGAAGCACCTCGCATTTCCCGAGGTCTTCAGTTTTTCCCACCGCTGGAAGTTGATATGGCCGCTTATCCAGAGGAGGAAGCAGGGGTCTATACCAGTCGCATCAAAGTGGACCTGGTGCACGAATTCCACTACCTTTGCCCGGCGCCTTTGAGTGCAGAGCTGGTCGAGGAGCTAAACTGGCTGGCAGCGGCTACCTTTCGTGTGACGGGCTGCTTCGACGTCGCCCGGGTGGATTTCAGGCTCGATGCCAATGATGGGAATAAACCTTACATTCTCGAAGTGAATCCGTTGCCAGGCCTGAATCCAGGCTACTCCGACCTTTGCATCGAAGCAGCCGCGGAGGGGTGGAGCTACGAAGAACTGATCAGTTGCATTCTAGACGAGGCCGTCGAGCGCTATCAATTGAATGTTTAACGCATCTCAAGGAATGCGTTGGATTGGCAGGAGTAAGAAATTTGCTCGTCTTGTCGTCACTATAGGTGAGCACTGAATTCAGAGTTATAAATGACCATTGACAGCTCTGTATGGGCGTGGTATCATATCACTCTCAAGATTGAGGTTGCTGTGTGATGAATATCTTCACTTCGCCGCCAGGGATCTGTGTTTGCACCGATGCATGCTGTTATTGTGCGTGTTCCTGTTGTGCTGCCTGGGCACGGTGGGAAGCAGGTCCGGTGCGGAGGTCATATTGCCGTAGAGAGTGACTCACAGAGCTCTGTCATTTCCGAAGTTGAGTAATCGCCCACCGGACGTCCGGTGGGCGATTTCATTATCTGTCCTTTCACGAGGAGGGTTCAAATGGTAAAGAAAGTAGATACCACAGCCATCAAGTTCAATCAGGCTTCCATCATCACGTTCACTTTGCTGGCTTACGTGTTTGACCTGCCCTGGCTGGTCCTGTTTGTAGGGGCAGTGCTGGCCGTGGGTACAATCTGGCCGGGTGCAGCACTATTTCAGCAGGCGTACCGGCAGGTGCTGAAACCCATCGGCTTACTCAAGCCTCATGTGATCGATGATGACCCTGCTCCCCACCGCTTTGCCCAGGGAGTGGGGGCCACCTTTTTGGGGTTGAGCAGCCTGGCACTCCTGGCCTTGAACGCTATCTCCCTCGGTTGGGGGCTGGCCGGTCTGGTGGTTGTCCTGGCAGCCATCAACCTGTTCTTCAATTTCTGCGCCGGCTGCTTTGTGTATCACCAACTGAGGCGCCTGGGGCTGATTCGGCGCTCTGAATCTGCATTGTAGGAGCAGAAAATGGATCGGCTGCTGATGTTGCTGGTTGTTCTGGCTGCGACAGGCATGTTATGGGTTGTCTGGCAGGGAATCAAACTGTGGCTGCGCCGTAGCATTCATGTGGACCGCGCCACCCTGAATGAGGGTCGTCCAACCCTGCTCTATTTCCACAGCGATGATTGTGTTCCCTGCCGCTTGCAGCAGAGTCCCATCGTGGCCTCACTGCGGCAGAGAATGGGGGAAAGCGTGTGCTTCCAAGAGTATGACGCAGTGGCTCACCCCGACATCGCAGGCCGCTATCGGGTGCTCACCGTCCCTACTACGGTGGTCATCGCGCCAGGTGGTGAGGTGGTGGCAGTCAACTACGGGGTGACGCAGGCCGACAAGCTAGGGCGTCAGCTTGCCGACGCTGCGACCGGGCGAGAGGAACTGCTCACCTCGTCGGTCGCTCGACGTTGAGCATATTCCCGACTCTGCTGTGCATGCCCAGTCTCCTATGAGGTTGAGAGTACCTCACTTTTGGCGCGCATTGCGCCTTGTGCTACAATTCGCGTGCATTACAAGACAGTTCATAGATCGAGCCTGCCTATGTCACTTCGCAGAACTTTGGCCGTGGTCCTGAAAGAATTGCGTCACATTACCCGCGACTTCCGTACGTTTATTTTGGTAACGGTGTCGCCAGCTTTTCTGCTTTTCACTTTGGCCTATGTCTTTTCTTTTGACGTAAATCACGCCAGCCTGGCAGTGATGGACCTGGACAAAAGCCGGGTCTCTCGAGACTACGTACATAGCCTCGACAGCAATGACACTTTCTCGGTGATTGACTATGCGGATAACTACCAGGCAATTGACCGGCTGTTGGTGGATGGGGCGGTAAATGCAGCATTGGTCATCCCCCCCAATTTTGGTGAAATGATCCAGGCCGGGCGTTTGGCCCAGGTGCAGCTTCTGGTTGACGGCAGCGACGCCTACGCTGCCAGCCAGACGCTCAGCATGCTTTCAGCGGCATCCAGTAGTATAGCCTTCGAGATCCAGCCCGTACCGCGTAAGGTTTCTCCTCCCTTTGATGTGCGCAGCCGAGCCTGGTACAATGCCACGCTAAAATCGCTCGTCAGCATGGTTCCTGGGCTGTTAGGGGTAGTCCTGGCACTACCGGCATTGGCCTTGAGCCTGGCCTTGACACGCGAGAAGGAGCTTGGCACCTTTGAGGGGCTGCTCGCCACGCCGATGCAGGGGATGGATTATCTGTTGGGCAAAGTAAGCGCCTATGTGCTGACAGGAGTCAGCAGCATTTTGCTGGCATGGTTGGTAGCGGTTGTCTGGTTTCAGGTCCCATTCCGGGGAAATGTGCTGCTATTGGTGTTGATGAGCATTGATTACTTTTTGGCCAGCATGGGACTTAGCCTCATCATTTCTACCTGGGTTGCCAGCCAGCAGACGGCAATGTTCATCGTACTAATGGCTTTCTTTGTCCCCAGCTTCTTCCTGACAGGCCTGGTTGACCCCATCAACCGCGGGTCGTTGTATTCAGTGCTGACCTCATCAGCTTTGCCCACCACTCATTTCATCACTATTTCGCGCGCGATATTCCTTAAAGGAGTGGGGCTCTCGTATCTGGTCGTGCCAAGCCTGACGTTACTGGGGATGGCAGCGGTAGGCTTTACCCTCAGCCTGATGCTCTTCAAGAAGAAGCTGGCGTAGGGGTGAAGCGTTCAAAGCGATCTCGCCCCTTACTCCACTATGGAGTATTCGCTCATGCTAGCCCGTATCTGGCACATTATCATCAAAGAATTCATCCAGCTTAGCCGTGACCGGCCGCTGACCCTATTCTTGTTCACCTTTCCGGCGATGCAACTGGTGTTAATGGCCCAAGCGACGGGTAGCGGCGCGACGAATCTGTCGACGGCCATCCTCGATCAGGATCACAGCCATACCAGCCGGGGCCTGGCGCAGGCTCTCGACAACACCGAAGAGTTGGTCCTTTGCTACTTTCCCGCCAACGAAGGCGAGGTGACATACTTGCTCGATAGCGGGCAGGCGAATCTGGCAGTGGTGATTCCGCCTGATTTTGAGCAGGACCTCTTTGATCCCAGCGCTTCACCCCAGGTGCAAATCATCGCCGATGGCTCCAACAGTATGGCCGGAAGCGTGGGGCTGCGCAGCGCTGAAGGGGTAATCACAGACTACCTGTATCGGTTAGTCGCTGAAAAGGGGACCTCCTCGCCTTCGGGTACCGTCCCCCGGCTGGAATTGCGGCCAACGATTCGCTTCAACCAGACACTTGATGGACGAAAATATGCCATTCCCTCTCAAGTCGCTTTTATCGTCTACCAGGTGACTCTGGCCGTCGCCGCGCTCACTCTCGCCCGGGAGCGTGAATTGGGCACACTGGAACAACTTAGTGTCACTCCACTGCGGCGCTTCGAATTGCTGACCGGCAAAGCCATACCTTCAGCCATCATTGGCCTCATTGACTTCGCCATCATGCTTTTCATCATCGTCACCGCATACAACATCCCTATGAGAGGTTCCTGGGGGCTTCTTTTTGCGCTCACAACCCTTTTCGTGGCAGTTGAAGTCAGTTGGGGGATGATGATCTCTTCCATTTCGCGCACACAGCAGCAAGCTGTCTTGTTTGTGTTTTTGCTGGCGATGACCGACGTCACTCTCTCCGGCTACCTGGTGCCGGTGGATCGAATGCCCTTAGGACTCAAAGCCGTCTCCATTTTCTCGCCCATCCGGCACTACATGACCATCTTGCGGTCCATTATGCTCAAGGGGGCGGACCTGAGCACGCTGTGGCCTGAGGCGCTGGCGTTGTTGGTGCTGGGGGCAGGCATGGCCTATTTGAGTATACGTAACGTTGCACAGGCATTCGAGTAGGAGGGCACATGCCAATTTACATTGACGTCGCTGCCGCTGTCCACGGGCGGGCCGGGTTAGGACGTTATGCCGAAAGCCTGGCCCGGGCGCTGGTGGCGAAAGACCCAGGGCGATACGCCTTTTTTTTCAACCGAAGTGGCGATGTGCATCCCCTGGATGGATTGAAGGGGATTCCAGTTCGCAGCGTTCGCGCTAGTTACAAGCCGTGGCGCATGGCCGTCTGGCTGGGGCAGGTGGCTGCCCTGGGCTTCGACCGGCTGCTGCCAGACGCCGAACTGTACCACGCCACTGAGCATCTGCTGATGCCGCTGCGCCACGTGCCCACAGTGCTGACCGTGCATGACCTTATCTTCCATCTCTTTCCGCAGCATCATAAGCGACTCAACTACTGGTATCTCAATGCAGCCATGCCCCTCTATTGCCGTCGCGCCAACGCGATTGTTGCCGTCTCCCAGGCGACGAAGCGAGATCTGGTACGGATTTACGGCCTCGACCCGGCCAAGATCACTGTCGTTCACGAAGCGGCCGCGCCGCACTTCTTGCCCGCATTGCCGGCCCAGGTGGCTCAGGTCCGCGCCCGCTACGGTCTCCCCAACCAATATCTCCTTCACGTGGGCACCATCGAACCCCGCAAGAATCTGAACCGGCTGCTGGAGGCGGTCCACCGGCTACGAGAGGCGGGGGAGGACGCACGCCTGGTGGTGGTGGGAAGCAAAGGCTGGCTTTATCAGGGCTTCTTTCAACGGCTAGAGGAACTGGCCCTGAGGGACGCCGTGCAACTGCCCGGCTACGTGTCCGATGCCGACCTGCCGGCCGTCTACAGCGGGGCGAGTTTGGTGGTCATGCCATCACTCTACGAGGGGTTTGGCCTACCGGTACTGGAGGCAATGTCCTGCGGCGCGCCGGTAGTGTGCAGCAACGTCTCGAGTCTTCCCGAGGTAGGCGGTGACGCAGCCCGCTACTTTGACCCAACTAACGTGCCGGCTATGACTGACGCGATTCTAAGCGTTTGGCGCGACGAGGCATTACGAGATGCGATGCGCCAGCGTGGACTGGTCCGCGCCGCCCAGTTCTCCTGGGCGCGAGCCGCCGAGGAAACGGTGGCCGTTTATGAAGGAGTCAGGAATCAGGAATCAGGAATCAGGAATCAGTAGACAGTGGGCAGTGGGCAGTAGCCCCGTCTAGCCTTTGATGACTGCCAGCGGCACCAGGCGGGCGACCTTTTGGGCGATGCCCGCGCCAGCTACAACTTCTACCACGCGGTCCACGTCTTTGTAGGCGACTGGAGCCTCTTCGGCCAGGCCGGCCATGCTGCCGGCGCGTACGTGGATGCCGCCTGCCTCCAGTTCTTCACGCAGTTCAGCGCCCCACACCGTCTTTTTGGCCCTGGCACGACTCATCGTCCGCCCAGCCCCGTGGCAGGTGGAGCCGAATGTCTGGGCCATCGAGCCCTCAGTGCCCAACAGCACCCAACTGGCGGTTCCCATTGAACCAGGCACCAGCACCGGCTGGCCAATGTCACGGTAGACGTCAGGCAGCACCGGGGAGCCGGGACCAAAGGCGCGCGTGGCGCCCTTGCGGTGAACACAAACCTTCACCCGGCGGCCGTCTATCTCGTGTTCTTCGATCTTGGCCATATTGTGGGCGATGTCGTAGATCTGATAGAGATGGTGATTCTTCACCTTGCCAGCCAACGCCTGTTCGAAGCTGCGGCGGATGTGATAGGTAAGCACCTGCCGGTTGGCGAAGGCGTAATTGGCGGCAGCCTTCATTGCCGCCAGGTAATCCTGCCCATCGGGACTGCTGAGCGGCGCGCAGACCAGTTCTCGGTCGGGCAGCTTGATGCCGTACTGATGAATTGTCTTCTGGAGGCGGTTCACGTAATCAGTGCAAATCTGGTGGCCAAAACCTCGGGACCCGCAGTGGATCTGGGCGGCGATTTGGCCCGGGAAGAGGCCCATGCGGTCCGCCGCTGCTGCGTCGAAGACTTCGTCCACCACGTCTACCTCGATGAAGTGATTGCCTGCGCCCAGGGTGCCCACCTGCCCCTTCCCCCGGTCTTTGGCCCGCTGGCTGACCTTACCAGCGTCGGCGCCTTCCAGGCAGCCGCGTTCCTCGGTGCGTTCCAGGTCGGCTTCGGTGGCGTAGCCGCGGGCCAGTGCCCAGCGCGCGCCTTCTTCGACCAGCCGCTCCAGCTCTCCGCGTTTAAGCTTGATGCTGCCGCCCTTGCCTACGCCGCTGGGACAGTTGGCGTACAGAGCTGAGGCCAGGTCGTCGAGGTAAGGAGCCACCTCCTCTTGATCCAGATGGGTCGCCAGCAGACGTACGCCGCAGTTGATGTCGTACCCAACACCACCCGGCGAGATGACGCCGTCGGGTAATTCGGTGGCAACCACGCCCCCGATGGGGAACCCGTATCCCTGATGGATGTCGGGCATGGCCAGCGCGTATTTGACAATACCCGGCATGGTGGCGGTGTTGACCAGTTGCTCCAGGCTTTTGTCGCCCAGCGCCCCTTGCATTAACTCGGGGTCGGCGTAAAAGCGGGCCGGCACCCGCATATCTTCTCGAAAGGATTGAGGAACTTCGTACAGGTACTTATCGATCCGTTTAAAATCACCACTGCCAACCATCGTACTACCTCCTTGGCAAGTAGCAGGCCTCAGGGAACAGGTAGCAGATAGCAAATCCCTGATACCTGATTAAACATCAAACACCACAGTTGTCTCCAGTCCGTTGTCTGTCGCGATGATCTCCAGGTTGTGGTAGGTGACCGCCTTGATCTGCTTTTGCAGATTGGGCGCGCGACCGCCCCGGACCACGGCTTCAAGATGAGATGGCGTCACCTGGCGCAGGTCGAACTCACGGAAGACGAGCATCTCCGCTTCGGCCCAGTAAGCCAGTTCGCTCAGCCATTCTACCAGCAGACTCTCGGCATCGAAGGCGTCTAACTCAAAGCGCCGTTCCACGTCGGTGGAGATGACGGTGAGGTCGGGGACGAGGAGACGGCTCATGCCACGGGCAGCATTCACCAGCAACTCAGGCAAATCGTGCCCACGCACGCGCAGCGCCCAGTCGGCGGTGTGTTCTATTTCTTCAAAATCAGCGAAATCATCGTTCACGAAAATCCTCTTGGTAGGATGAGACAGAGACAACATACCATGCCTTATTATAGCACATATGGCAGCCTACCTCAATCCACCCACAGCAACGGCGTGGTTTATGGTATAATACGAAGGGTGAGGCATCGGAGAAAAAGGAACTTTTGCAAGCGCATTGCCGTCCTATACGATGAAGCCCCTGAAGGTTTTAGAAACCTTCAGGGGCTGGAGCAGCTCATTTGAAACACATCCGAATGATATCCCCTTTCATCTTAATTTCTCGTGAGCAAAAAGGAGGCCTTTCATGAAAAAGCGAACCCTCGTAATGCGGATGGTGGTGATGATAGCTACCCTGGGGGCCTTGCTAATAATGGGTACAAGCTTGTTGGCAGGCCGGGAGTCAGTAGAACAGGCAAGCATTCTAAGCAAGCGTTACAAGCAGCCACCTGTAAGCGGGCCAGGTCTGGCCCCGGTAGCTCAAGCCCAAGGGGAAACCGTGCAACTGACCGTCTATAACCAAGATGTCGCCCTGGTGCGTGATTCACGCTCATTTGAACTGGAACAGGGGGTGAATGAAGTCCGTTTCTCCGACGTAGCCTCACAAATTGATCCCACCAGCGTTCACTTCCGTTCTCTCACCGATCCTGAGGGCACCACGGTACTGGAACAGAACTACGAATACGACATCGTTGGCAGCCAAAAATTGCTGCAAAAATACGTGGACCAGGAGATTGAACTGGTGACCCAGGACGGAAGTGAATATCAAGGCACCCTTCTCTCCGGGGCCGGCGACATCATCTTGCAAGATGCCGATGGGGGGGTGACGGTCATCCGGTTGGATCAGGTGCGGCAGTTCAACTTCCCGGCACTGCCGGAGGGTCTTATCACCCGCCCCACTCTTGTCTGGTTGCTCGACGCCGGCCAGCGCGGTGACCAGGACGTGGAAGTAACCTATATGACCAATGGCATCAACTGGCACGCCGACTATGTGGTGCAACTGAACCAGGATGACACGGCCTTAGGCCTCAATGGCTGGATTACTCTCGATAACCGGAGTGGCGCAACCTACAGCGACGCCAAGTTGAAGCTGGTTGCCGGCGACGTGAACGTAGTCCGCCAAACCAAAGCCTTCGCCGATCGGGGTATGGTGGAGGAAATGGCTGCCCCTACCGCTACCCCCCCGGTAGAGGAGCGGCAGTTGTTTGAGTATCACCTGTACGACGTCCAGCGACCGGTCACCGTCCGCGACAACCAGACCAAGCAGATTGAGTTCACCAGCGCCGCCGAGGTGCCGGCAGAGAAGTTCTTTGTCTACGACGGGGCGCGGGGGTTGGGCTTTTACGGCCAGGCAGTCACCGATCCCGGCTATGGCACTTACTCTAATCCCGACGTAAACATTTACCTGCAAATCCAAAACAAGGAAGAGACTGGGCTGGGCATCCCGCTGCCTGCCGGGCGGGTGCGCGTCTACAAAGCCGACATAGATGGCAGCCTGCAATTCGTTGGCGAGGACCAGATTGATCACACCCCGAAAGATGAAACCATTCGCCTCTTGCTGGGCAACGCCTTTGACATCGTCGGCGAGCGACGGCAGACCGACTTTCAGCAACTGGGACGTGACACCGTTGAGGAGAGTTTCGAGATCGCTTTGCGCAACCACAAGGATCAGGAGGTGGAAGTACGAGTGGTGGAGCATCTCTTCCGCTGGAACGAATGGAAGATTGTGCAGGAGAGTACTGATCACACCAAGCTGGATCAGGGCAGCGTCGAGTGGCGACTGCCAGTACCTGCCGATGGTGAAGCCACGCTTACCTACACTGTGCGCTACGAGTTCCAATAGAGAATCCGATTAGGGTGCGTTTCATTTGGGTTGCACCTTCTATCTGTGCAGCCGGGTTAGGCCTTTTTTACTCTTGACAAACGCCTCAAAGAGTGATACGTTCCTTTAGGTACATGGCGCGATATATTGGGCTCGGAAGGTGTAGTTGACAGGTAAAGCGTGTCAGATTTAGATAGTGAGAAGAAACCAGGTAATGACATCGACCTGGGCTACGCGCAAGCTTTAAAATACGGACAAGACCTGGCTCGTCTCTATACCCAGGAAAAGGCCAAACGCCGCGAATTGGAACTGGCCAATCAAAAGCTACAGGCGATTTTGGGCACAGCTCCCAATGGCCTGGCTGTACTGGACGAGGCGATGACCATTGTGGAGACTAACCCCTGCTTTGAGGCATTAGTCGAGCAAAACGGGGGTTGTGTGGGGCGTTCCCTGACCGAAGTCTTCCTGTCTGACGAGCCGGCCGCTACCTTGGAGAGAGCTTCCAGAGAAGGAACACGCTTTGCCGAGGTTGAAGTCACTCTGTCCAAGCCGATAAACCGCACACTACACATCGTCGGTGCTCATTTGTCGGCCGGGGGACAGCGGGGGTGGGTCGTCAGCCTATACGACATTACCGAGCGCAAGCGACTGGAAGCGCTTAAAGAGGAATTCATCAACATCGCCGCTCACGAGCTTCGAACGCCGCTGACCATTATTCTAGGCTATGTCAGCGTTTTGCGCGAGGACATGAAAGACGCGGACGACACCACAATCGTAACGGCCCTGGATGCTATCCTCCAGGCAACCAACCAGTTGACTATGGTGATTGACGAACTGGTGGGCTTTGTCGCTGCTAAAAGCAGGTCCACGGACGACGTAGAGAGGGACCGCTTTGACCTTTGGGAAGTGATTCATCGCGCTATCAATTCGGTGATACGCCAGGCCAATCTCAAAAATGTAGAAATTTTAGTTGAGGCCAATGATGAACCGCTGATGGTCAATGGTGACCGGGTGATTCTGGCCCAGGCTATTGGTCATTTACTGGATAATGCGGTCAAATTCAACCGTTCTGGCGGCCAGGTACACGTACGGGCAAGCCAGGTGAATGGCGAGGCCATTTTGGAGATTGAGGACACGGGTGTTGGCATCCCCCGCACCGACCTGGACAAGATCTTCGACATGTTCTACCAGGTGGAAGGACACATGACCCGGGTCGAGGGAGGTCTCGGAATGGGACTATCGATTGCCCAGCGTGGTGTGGAATTGCACGGCGGGCAGATTACGGCCGAAAGCAGACTGGACCAGGGAAGTTGCTTCCGGGTGATTCTTCCTCCATCAGTGAAACAGATATCGATCTCGCCCCAGACTCGCCTCGACACCGCCCACCAACAGACATTAGCTTATGGACGCAACCTGGCGCGCGCGTATGTGTCGCAACAAGCCCTGACCCGACGTTTGAGTCACGTATCAGAGTTGAGTAATCAGTTGCTGACACGATTGGAACAGATGTGTCTGACAGGGACAAACGAAGAGATAGCGCCGCTCCTGGAGGAAGCCCAGGCCCTGGCCCGTCAATTGGTTGAGGAGGCAGCGTATAGGGAACGACCAGAGGGAGATGGCTCGTGAGCGAAAAGGCAGTCCAGCAGGCAATAGCGGTCAAGGCACGTCATGAAGCACGGCTGATGCAAAAAGCGAACGTGGTTGGCGTGGGCGTCGGTTTTCGGGAGGAGGGGGGTAAGTTAACGGATCAGGTGGCGCTGGTGGTAAACGTCATCCGCAAGTTACCTAAGGATCAACTGGCCCCCGAGGACCTGATCCCGACTGAGATCGAGGGAGTGCCGGTGGATGTGCGCGAAACGGGAGAGATACGGGCATTGAGTTAGTGAATCAGCGATTGGGCAGGCTAGAAAGCCCACCCCACGACTGGGCAGGCTAGAAAGCCTACCCCACGAAAGGCTGCCCCACGACCGGCAGTTTCTCAGGGGAGGAGGCCTCCATGGTAGCGGTAGATGCAGGTGCAATTTCGGCGGCCCTGTCGGCCAAACAGAACAATCTGCAGAGATTGCTCAGCCGGCCCAACGTGGTCGCCTGTGGCGTAGGCTACAAGGTGACAGCCAGTGGCCCTACCGACGAATTGTCGGTGGTTGTATCGGTGGCGCATAAGCTGCCGGTGGCCCAACTGGCTGAGTCGGATATGGTGCCTCGCGCAGTTGATGGCGTAAAGACCGACGTGATTGAGACAGGCGTTTTTCGTGCCATGCAGGGGCATCGGGACCGTTGGCGGCCGGTGATCCCTCCCGGCGTATCGCTGGGACATATCAACGTCACCGCCGGCACTTTTGGCTGCCTGGTCAGGCGGGGAAGCGAGCTTTTCATCCTGAGCAACAACCACGTGCTGGCGAATGTCAATCAGGGGCAAGCGGGTGATCCTATTTTGCAACCCGGCCGGTATGATGGCGGCGGCCCCCAGGACCAGATTGCTACCCTGGCTGATTATGTGCCCCTGGATTTTGGCGGGGACGCAACGACTTGCAACCTGGCCGGGGCTGTGGAGAGGGTGCTGAACGGGCTGGCGAGCGTGACTGGCAGCAGCCATCGCATTATGGCCTACCAGCAAACTGCCGGCAGCAACCGGGTAGATGCGGCCCTGGCGCGGCCCAACGACCCGGCCTCCGTGACACCAGAAATCCTAGGCATCGGGCGTCCGCGGGGAGCACGTCAAGCCACTCTGGGAACCCCGGTAAAAAAGAGCGGGCGCACCACCGGCTATACCGAAGGCCGCATCGTCCAGATTGACGTGACCAGCCAGGTGGCCTACGGTCCAGGCCGGGCTACATTCCACGGCCAATTTATGGCGAGTGGGATGAGCGCGCCGGGCGACTCAGGCTCGGCCATACTGGATATGGAAGGTTACGTTGTGGGGCTGCTCTTCGCCGGCTCAGATGCAGCCACCCTCATGAATCCCATTCAATTGGTGCTACAAGCCCTAAACGTTGAGATTGTCACATAAGATTGGGGCACAGCAATTTTGAACCTAGTGGCCATGCAGACTGAGCAAACCAAGCTGCTGCAGTAAATGTAACTCTTGATGGTAATGCCAACCTTTCTCGACAATCTTGCGGCCAGCGAAGCGCGCAAGCTCAACTCCCTTTACCGTCACTTGATTACCGGTAGGGGGGATCCCCATATACTCGCCCAAGTGAGTGCCACGAAATGTCACGTGGACTACAACCCTGTCTCCCTCGGCGATCATCTCATCCACGGTGAAATGTATGTCGGGGAAGGCAGTTCGCATTCGGATGGCGAACTGCTTTACGTATTCGGGGCCCTTCACGCCGCAACTGGTAGGATCGTTGCTGTCAAAGTCGTCCGAAAAGATGTCGTCGATGATATCTGAGTTACCATTATTGTAGACCTCTTCGAAGAATCTGCGGACGATGGCTTTGTTTCGTTCTGCCGACATGGAGCATCCTCCTTTTTCTGAGAAAACTAAAAAGCAGAGCGGCCAATGGCCACCCTGCTGGTGCTGCGTATTCTTTTAACGATTCCCCTTGGTTGGGTTTAGCTCTCGTATCAGGCAAGAAAATCAAAAAAGCCTTGTCGGCAATGACCTACTCTTCCAGGGAGCTGCCTCCCAAGTACCATCGGCGCTGACGGGCTTAACTTCCGGGTTCGGGATGGGACCGGGTGTGCCCCCGCCGCTAGAATCACCAACAAGACTTTTTTTACAGATATAAAGTGTGTATACAGGTAACACTCTAAAAACTGAATAGAACGTCTGAAGCGAGGCGATGCATCACGCATAAGTGAATTAAGCCCTCGACCATTAGTACGGCTTGGCTCAACGCATTGCTGCGCTTACACGTGCCGCCTATCAAACGGGTCGTCTTCCCGCGGTCTTACTCCCTTAACGGGATGGGTGACCTCATCTTGAAGCGAGTTTCCCACTTAGATGCTTTCAGCGGTTATCTCTGCCCGACATAGCTACCCAGCGATGCCCCTGGCGGGACAACTGGCACACTAGCGGTCGGTCCACTCCGGTCCTCTCGTACTAGGAGCAGCTCTCCTCAAGTCACCTACGCCCACAGCGGATAGAGACCGACCTGTCTCACGACGGTCTGAACCCAGCTCGCGTGCCACTTTAATGGGCGAACAGCCCAACCCTTGGGACCTACTCCAGCCCCAGGATGTGACGAGCCGACATCGAGGTGGCGAACCTGGCCGTCGATGTGAACTCTTGGGCCAGACTACCCTGTTATCCCCGGGGTAGCTTTTATCCGGTAAGCCACGGCCCTTCCACTCGGTACCGTGGGATCACTAAGCCCGACTTTCGTCTCTGCTCGACTTGTAGGTCTTGCAGTCAAGCTCCCTTATGCCTTTACACTCTATGGCTGGTTTCCATTCAGCCTGAGGGAACCTTTGGGCGCCTCCGTTACCTTTTGGGAGGCGACCGCCCCAGTCAAACTGCCTGCCTGGCACTGTTCCGATGCCGGATAACGGTCACCGGTTAGGGCCAAGACTTAATCAGGCTGGTATTTCAAGGGCGACTCCACCGAGGCTGGCGCCCCAGCTTCTCAGTCTCCCAGCTATCCTACACAGACCAAGCCCTAACTCAATGCCAAGTTACAGTAAAGCTCCACGGGGTCTTTTTGTCCTGCTGCGGGTAACGCGCATCTTTACACGTAGTTCAATTTCACCGGGTCCCTCGTTGAGACAGTGCCCCACTCGTTACGCCTTTCGTGCGGGTCGGAACTTACCCGACAAGGAATTTCGCTACCTTAGGACCGTTATAGTTACGGCCGCCGTTCACCGGGGCTTCGGTTCAGAGCTTCCCCCGCAACAAGTGCGGGGTAACCCCTCTCCTTAACCTTCCGGCACTGGGCAGGCGTCA
>JAHELX010000918.1 GCA_024643945.1 Anaerolineales bacterium | reverse complement strand
AGGATGAATTGCTGGAGGTGCTCGAACCTCTAGTCGTGGAAATCACTGACGTTCGAGAAGTCTAAGGAAAAGTCGTGGGGTGGGCTTTCTAGCCCGCCCGGGCAGCAGCCGCCAGTTTGCCATCTTCGACCGCTCCGTCTCGCTGGCGATATTGCAGGTTATCGCCACCCGGGCCGTCCGTTTCCTGCCCTCGCTGGCGAAAGTAGGGGTTATTCGGAGCTATGCTGGTCTGCGCCCCTGGAGCCCGGACCACCTGCCTCTCATCGGCCCACTGGCGGCGATGCCCGGTTTTTACCTGGCGACGCGGGTCACGAGGGAGCGGGCATCGGCCTGGCACCGATCACCGGCCGCCTCATTGCCGATTGGATCGTCGGCGCCGATTTGCCTCCAGTCGCGGCTCAGGTTTGCCCCGATCGATTCGACTATCAGTTGAGTGAAGGCTCAGGCCAAAACTAGACACCAGAGGTGAAAAATGGCAGAAAATATTACAACAATTGTCTCGTCTGCAACCCAGACTGTCGAGATCAGCCGTGACAGCCGCACGGTGATCATCGGCGAGCGTATCAACCCCACCGGCCGCAAGAAGGTATTGGCTGCTCTCAAAGAGGGAGATTTCGACATCGTACGCAGGGACGCTGAGGATCAAGTCGCGGCGGGTGCGGCGATTCTCGATGTGAACGCTGGCGTCCCTGGCGCTGATGAGCCAGCTCTGCTCCAAAAGGTAATGCGCACGGTAATGGACGTAACCGACGTGCCGTTGTGCATTGACACCGCCGATCCCGAGGCGTTGTCGGCCGCCCTCTCCCTGTATGAAGGCAAGGCTTTGATCAACTCGGTCAATGGCGAAGAGCGATCGCTGAATGCAGTGCTGCCGTTGGTCAAAGAGCACGGTGCGGCGGTCATTGGCCTATGTATGGACGACGACGGCATCCCCGAGACGCCCGAAAAGCGGTTGGCCGTAGCCACTAAGATCATCGAGCGAGCGGGTCAACTCGGTATTGGCCCTGAGGATGTGATCATTGACCCCCTGGCACTGACGATGGGTGCTGACAGTAACGCCGGCCGCATCGCGCTGGAGACGGTCGAACTGGTGGTAAAGGAGTTTGGCGTCAACGTCACCATGGGGGCCAGCAACATCTCGTTTGGCATGCCTGACCGCAAATACATCAATTCGGCCTTCATCGCGATGGCCATCCACGCTGGCTTGACCTGTCCTATCACCAACCCGTTGGTGACGGAGATTGTCACCGCCGTGCTGGCCGCCGACCTGGCGATGGGGAGGGATGATTATGGTATGCGCTGGATCCAAGCCTATCGCCGGCGACAGAAAGCAACCCAGGACGGCCCCTGATATCCTCGAAAGAGATCCGGATGAACACTACAGATGCGGATAAGGCTTATCGCCAAATTAAAGAGAGAATTGTCACGGTCAAGATGCCACCGGGTTCAGTAATCAGTGAGGCCCAGTTGATGCAGGAACTCGGCCTGGGGCGGACGCCTATTCGGGAAGCACTGAAGCAGCTTGAAACAGAAAACCTGGTCGTCGTCGCACCTCGCCGGGGCATGTTTGTGGCCGATATCGCCATCACCGACCTGCAGCAAATACACGAAGTCCGGGTCGAACTGGAATCCCTCTGCGCCCGGCTGGCGACCGAACGCATAGCCCTGGAGCAACTGACCGAGATGAAGCGCCTGGCCACCGAATACAGGCACGCAGATAAGCGTGACAAGAACCTGCTTATGACTCTGGACCGTCGTTTTCATCATCTGTTGGCCCAGGCTGCTGGCAACAAGTTCTTGTACAACGAATTTGAGATGTTTTACAACCTTTCCCTGCGCATCTGGTATCTGGCTCTCAACCATGTTCAAGGTGATGACGTGGATGTAGATGCTCACATCGAGATTTTGTCCGCTATTGAGGCGCAGGATGGTTGTCGGGCTGAACAGACGGTGCGGAAGCACATTCAACACTTCCACGACACGATCAAACAGTACCTTTAGTCTGGCCTGGTCGCAGGTGGCTTCATTCAAGACCAGATTGGCATGTATTAACCTTGGTTAAGTATTCAATCTAGGAGGTTGCAATATGATCACCATCAGACAACCAGTACCCAGCGACATTGAAATTGCCCAGGAAGCGGTCCTGAAGCCGATCAAGGAGGTGGCCGAGTCCCTCGGCCTGACCGAGGACGATCTGGACTACTACGGCAAATACAAAGCCAAAGTCCACCTGGACGTCCTGAAGAAATTCAAGGACCGCCCCCAGGGGAAGTACATTGACGTCACGGCCATCACCCCGACGCCGTTGGGCGAGGGGAAGACGACCACGACCGTGGGGCTGAGCCAGGCAATGGGGGCGCATCTGGGCAAGAACGTCTTCACCTGCATCCGTCAGCCCTCCCAGGGACCGACCTTTGGTATCAAGGGCGGTGCCGCCGGGGGTGGCTACAGCCAGATCGTGCCCATGGAGGACTTCAACCTGCACCTGACGGGCGACATCCACGCCGTGAGTGCGGCCAACAACCTGCTGGCGGCGGCGA
>JAHELX010000917.1 GCA_024643945.1 Anaerolineales bacterium | reverse complement strand
GCTCGGGCCCTCAAGACCGGGACGAGACGATCGGTCCCAATAGACCCTTCCGGGACCTGGCCTCCCAAGGCATCGCCGTCTTGCGCTACGAGAAACGCACCAAGGTCCATGCCGGGCAGATCACCCCCGAATTGAGGGCCAGGATGACGGTCCAGGAGGAAGTCATCGACGACGCCCTATCCGCTGTCCAGCTCTTGCGCCAGACGCCGGGGATCGACCCAGGCGGCATTTACGTGCTGGGTCACAGCCTGGGAGCCACGTTGGCCCCCCGCATCGGCCAGCAAGACCCATCGATTGCCGGGTTGATCGTCGTGGGTGGAATGACACGCCCCTTCGAGGACACGATTCTCGACCAGGTCACCTACCTGTCTGGTCTCTCCGGCGCGATGACTGACAGACAGCAGGCTGAGCTCGAGGAACTAAGGACAAAAGTGGCCCGCGTGAAGGACCCCGATCTGTCCGACCAGGTCCCGGTCAAAGACCTGCCATTGGATGTCCCTCCAGCCTACTGGCTCGCCCTGCGCGGGTACCAGCCGGCTGAGGTGGCAAAATCGCTGGCCATGCGGATCTTTGTCTTGCAGGGTGGGCGGGATTATCAGGTCACCAACACAGGCGATTTTCCTGCCTGGCAAAATGCCCTGGGAGAAAAGAGCAACGCCACTCTTAAACTATACCCCAAGCTGTTCCACCTGTTTATAGCGGGGGAAGGTCCCTCGACGCCTCAGGAATATTTCGTCGAAGGGCACGTCAGCGAGGAGGTGATCCAGGATATCGCTGGCTGGATCAGGAATAGCAATGTGCATAATACGCTCTAGCTTGTGAGGGTTGCAAGATATGACTACTGATAACGGTACGGAAATCCATCTCGTGCCCAACTGGCGCCACGTGGGCGCTTTCCTGGGCCTCACCTTCAGCTTGACCTGGCTGCTCGACCTGGCCATCTACTTGCGCGGCGGTCTTGGCACCCCAGGCATGGTCAGCGTCTTGCAGTTGCAGATGCTACTGCCCGCGTTCAGCGCCATCGTGCTGGGTCTGCTCTTCTTCCCCGAGAGCCCCATCTACCGCGGCCGGCCCGCCGGGCGGGGCCGTTGGTTCTACTACTACTTCCTGCTGCTAACGGTGATCTACGCCCTCGGCGCCCTGGGCGTGTGGCTGGCCCCGGCCCAGGGAACGATATTCCAGGTGGCCGCCATCACCCCCCTGCTTCTGGCCTTCCTGGGTCTGTTCCTGCTCATCGTGCTGCGCCTCGCGGCCCGCCGCGAGGCGATGGCCCGGGTCTGGCTGGCCGGGGGCAACTGGCGCTACTGGCTGCTCTTTGGCCTGGGCTTCGTCGCCTACTACGTCTTGCAGGCAGCGCTCAATGCCGCCACCGGCCTGGGCGGGGCCCATCTGGCTCCACCCCCCACTCCGCCGGGCCTCAGTCCCAATATCTTCCTGATCCTGGCCGGAGTGCAGTCGGTGCTGCTGGCGCCGATCCTGGCCATCGTCATTGCTTTCGGCGAGGAGTACGGCTGGCGGGGATATCTACAAAGCGAGCTGCTGAAGCTCGGCCGCGTGCGCGGCGTCCTCCTGTTGGGCGTGATCTGGGGAGCCTGGCACTGGCCGATCATCCTCATGGGCTTCAACTATCCGGGCCATCCGCTGCTCGGCGTGCTGCTGATGACGCTCTACACCACCGGTCTCGCCGTCGTCCTGGGCTACGCCGTGCTCAGGTCAGGCAGCGTTCTTTTGGCCGCCTACCTGCACGCCCTCAATAACCAGGTCGTGAACTTCATCGCTTTCCTGGGTTTCAGGCCGTTCGACACCGCCTTCTCCTTCGACATCGGCATCTACGGCTTAGCCACGCTGGCCATCGTGGCCCTTCTCATCCTGCGCGACCCCGTCTGGCGGGGCAAGGGCAGCAACCTGACCTAGCCCCGCCGGCACCAGTAGTCCCGGCTTAGACAGGCGGTTGGACCTCACCCCCATCCCCTCCCCGACACGGGGAGGGGAGCCTGGTTCCCCCTGCCCGCGTCGGGGAGGGGGCCAAATGAACAAGGAAGGAGCCTGCGATGGATCGGCTAATTCCAACGATTATAGTTCTACCGTTGATGGTATTTTGGGTATGGATGTTTTGGGACATGACTAATAATGACGACTTGCCTAGCAACTCGACCGCACCGCTGACGTGGCCGCCGTCCTCAAAGTTTAACTGGACCCTGGCATTTATTTTTCTGAGCGTCTTCGCTGCATTTTTATATTACTTCACTGAGTATAGAAATAGGTATTAACTACTGTTTCCTTGTATTGAGGGCATAGTCGCCATCTTAAGTTTCAATCGCCCCGGATCCCGATCCGGGGCGATTGAATGTTGCATCTGCAGTAGGACAGAGAGTGTATACGTTGTTCTATTTCGCCTTCCACGTGGATGTCCAGGGACCGGCCTCAAGATCGTGCTGCAGCCAGCCGCTCGTCGGCAAGACGCTTCGCAGCCTCGAAGGTGGAGACCCCTTCGGCGCGAGCAAGCGTGATCACGCGGCGTATTGTGTCCCCTATGGCCTC
>JAHELX010000214.1 GCA_024643945.1 Anaerolineales bacterium | reverse complement strand
GCCACGTGAATGCCACCCTTGTGGGCAAAGGCACTGGCTCCTACATAGGGTAGATGGCTGTCGTGGGCCAGGTTAGCGACCTCGGCTACAAAGCGTGAAAGTTCGGTGAGGCGGGCCAGCCTTTCGGCCGGGACGCAGGAGAACCCCATCTTCAGTTGTAAATCAGGGATAATAGAGCACAGGTTGGCATTAGCCACCCGCTCGCCATAGCCGTTGATGGTCCCCTGCACGTGGACGGCGCCAGCTCGGACGGCGACCAGGGTGTTGGCGGCGGCGCAGCCGGCGTCTTCGTGGGTGTGGATTCCCAGCGGCGTCTCGAACTCGGCGGCCACAGCCCTGGTAATCTCCTCGACCTCCCAGGGCAGTGAGCCACCATTCGTGTCACATAGCACCAGCACATCAGCTCCGTTGTCAGCCGCCGCGCGCAGGGTGGCCAGCGCGTAATCGGAGTCGGCCTTGTATCCATCGAAGAAGTGCTCGGCATCGTACACGACCTCCCTGTCGTGCCCTTTAGCATAGGCCACACTCTCGCTGATCATCGCCAGGTTTTCGTCCAAACTGGTCTCGATCACCTGAGTGACGTGCAAGTCCCAACTTTTCCCGACCAGGGTGACAACAGGTGTCTCCGCTTCGAGCAGCGCTTTGAGGTTAGCGTCTTCTTCGGGAAGGGTGTCTTTCTTGCGCGTACTGCCGAAAGCGGCCACTTTAGCCTGCGCCAGCCCCAGCGACCGAACCCGGCGGAAGAACTCTACGTCTTTGGGATTAGAGCCGGGCCATCCTCCTTCGATGTAATGAATGCCAAATTCGTCGAGCTTACGGGCGATCTTAAGCTTGTCTTCTAGAGAAAGAGAAATCCCCTCGCGCTGAGTTCCATCGCGCAGGGTGGTATCGTAAAGGTGAAGATTGATCATCGGATGCTCCTATTCTGAATTGGAAGATTGGAAAGCTGGAAGGTTGGAAGTTGGAAGGCCGGGAGATTGGAGGTGAGAAGTTGGCGAATCGGGAATGGAATCGACCGATTCCCTGATTCCTGAGTCCCTGATTCCCTACTCCCTACTCCCTACTCCCTTCTCACTTGGAGCATCCGATTGTCTGGGCGACGGATGCCACGCGCCATCGTGTGCCCGTCACCCAGTTCACCCTCCTACTCTGAACAAGGGATAGCATTGGCTACTGATCCTATCAGCCGATCCAGGCGCCGCGGCAATAATACCATTCCAGGTCGTGCCGGTCGGGATGCATGACAGATCGCTCGGTCTGGCTGGTGTGACACTGCAGGGGAGCCAGGGCGCCTGGGAGAAGTGCCCCCAAAACATGGTGTGACCCGGAATCTGCGCTCCGCTCCATATCAGGCTGATCCTCCCCGCTATGGAAAGTGAGCCGTCCCTTGTAGAGTCCTTCAAGCTTGTGTTGTGACTTCATGGTTGGCCTCTTTTCTATTCTCATTCGCCAGATCAGCCGTTGTAGCACTTCATCAGTGCCTCGCTGGCCTGCCAGTCGAAAGGGGGAACAGGGATGGCATGGCCATCCCGGCCATTGCCGCTGACTGTCCCGTTGGGGGAAATATCCTGTTGCTCTTCTTGTTGCCAGGTTGCGGACGATGGCGTGGCCCCGTTAGTACCAGGGCGAAAGTACTGTGAAGGATAGCTTCCTTTCTGATTGTTCCTTCTCATTTTCTCCTCCGGAATCAGTTTGAGTAGCTGACAGTTTTCACTTGTGCCTTCCTAATTTCTACAGGATAGCAGTGCAAACACGCGCGAGATGCGTTTGTTCATAGGCGGCAATGTGTTCTTCGTTTTTGAGCAGATAGCCCAATTGGTCAATGCCCTCTAATAGGCAGGTTTTGCTGAATTCGTCAATGGGAAAGGTTACCTGCCGCCCGTCGGGCAGGTGCAGCATGCGCGATGCCAGCTCAATCGTAATCTCTGGGTTGGCCTGTTCTTTAGCCTTGCGAGAATTTCCGTCGTCCTCCGCGATCAGGCTAAAAAGCTGGTGATGGGTCTCGGTGTCTACGACGACCGGCAGCAGGCCGTTTTTCAGTGCGTTGTTGCGGAAGATATCGGCGAAGGAGGTACTGATGACGGCCCGGAAGCCGAAGTCCACCAAAGCCCAGGGAGCGTGCTCGCGGCTGGAGCCGCAGCCAAAGTTGTCGCCAGCCAGCAAGATTCGCGCACCCTGCGCCTCCGGCCGGTTGAGCACGAAATCGGGCTTGGGGGTCCCGTCGGCATTATAGCGCCAGTCGGCGAACAAGTGCCTACCTAATCCGGCTTTGGTCGTCGTTTTCAGAAAGCGAGCCGGTATAATCTGGTCGGTGTCAATATTCTCGACGGGGATGGCGACGATGTGGCTGGTCAGGGTTTTGAAGGGTTCCATTGAGTCTCTTTACTCCTATGTATCAGGCAGCGAGAACAGGTGGCTGGTGCTCTTCTTTGCCACTCGCTATCCTGCTGCTTGTAGGGTACGAACATCCGTCACTACGCCAGTGATGGCAGCGGCAGCAGCCGTGAGCGGGCTGGCCAGAAAGGTACGGCCCCCCTTCCCCTGCCGCCCCTCAAAATTGCGGTTGGTAGTGCTGACAGCATATTGACCTGGCTGAAGCTCGTCGCCATTCATGGCGATACACATGCTGCACCCCGATTCGCGCCACTCGGCGCCAGCCTCTTTGAAGATGCGATCCAGTCCCTCGGCCTCGGCCTGGCGTTTCACCTGCTGCGACCCTGGCACGACCAACATGTGTACCCCCCTTGTGACCTTACGGCCCTTCATCAGCGTGGCAGCCTGGCGCAGGTCGGAGATGCGGGAGTTGGTGCAACTGCCGATGAAGACCACGTCTACCGGGTGACCCAGCAGCGGTTTGCCCGGCGTGAGCGCCATGTAGTCCAGGGCCTTTCGCACTGCCTGACGCTGATTGACATCAGGAATGGCATCTGGGTCAGGGACAGGGGCAGTGATCGGGATGCCCATGCCAGGGTTGGTGCCGTAGGTGATCATCGGCTCCAGCGTGCTGGCATCGAGGGTCAGCGATTGGTCGTAGATCGCCCCTTGGTCGCTGGGGAGCTGACGCCAGTGGTCAACGGCAGCATCCCACCCGGCCCCTTGCGGCGCGTAGGGCCGACCGGCCAGGTATTCAAACGTGGTGTCATCAGGGGCGATAAGGCCGGCGCGGGCGCCCCCTTCGATACTCATATTGCAGATGGTCATGCGCTCTTCCATCGAGAGGGTGCGAATCGCCGGGCCGGTGTACTCAAAGACGTGGCCCGTGCCGCCTCCCACACCGATTTGGGCGATGAGGGCCAGGATGATGTCCTTGGCCAACACGCCGGGCTCCAGCTGGCCCTCCATGTGCACCTCGAAGGTCTTGGGTTTGCGCTGCAACAGGCATTGAGTAGCCAGCACGTGCTCCACCTCGCTAGTGCCGATGCCGAAGGCCAGGGCGCCGAAGGCGCCGTGAGTGGCGGTGTGGCTGTCGCCACAGACAATAGTCATGCCAGGCTGGGTCAGTCCCAGTTCGGGGCCGATGACGTGGATTATGCCGCGTGTGGGGCTGTTCATGCCGTGCAGGAGAATTCCAAACTCCTGGCAGTTGGACCTTAGTTGGGCGATTTGACGGGCGGCCATCTCATCTGGAATGTGCAACCCATCCTGGCTACCCCCTGCGGTCCCGCTATCGAGCGAGGTGGTGGGAATGCTGTGGTCCATCGTGGCCACTGTTTGCAACGGGCGGCGCACCGTCAATCCGCGCTCGCGCAATCCCTGAAAGGCCTGGGGCGAGGTGACTTCGTGCACCAGGTGCAGGTCAATGTAGAGCACGGCCGGGCTGCCCGGCTCTTCCATCGCTACGTGGTCGTCCCATATTTTCTCGAACAAGGTTCGGGGTTGAATGTTCATTAGGATATTTGCTCCATAATTTACTCCGTACTCATTGCCTGATTTACCCG
Organism: Anaerolineales bacterium; assembly: GCA_024643945.1. Next base: position 5,397 of record JAHELX010000214.1, on the reverse strand, counting down.
CTGGCGCGCCGGTTCTATCTTCACGAAAATCTTGTGCCAATCTTGCAGTAAATCGAGGATTCGATCAGCTTCATGCGGTTGGTGACTGCGCAGTAATTCGTCGGCGTAGGCAGTCAGCAATTGCCGCAGGTTGGCCTCGTCGCTATCGTCGGCGTCATGCAATGCCACATGAGCGCCCCGGGCGATGCGGCGGCGGATGGCGTCACGATCAAAGTTCATGTGGGGCTGCAACCGCAGGTAGAGGATACCACCCGTCATGCCGGCGCACATCCAGGGGCCGGGATCACCCAGAACCAATACCCGGCCGGCTGTCATGTATTCACACAAAAAGCCTTTGACGTTGGCCCGCGCGCCAATGAAGCCCAGACTGTCGTTGATCGGCTGGCGAATTTCGCCGCCAATGACCACATCGGCGCCAGAGAGGCGAATGCAGGCCCGCGAGTCGGCGTTCCCCTGCACGATAATCAACCCCCCAATCGCGCCGTAAGACAAACTCTTGCCCACGGAACCACCCACGGGCACTCCGTCGTGGTTGTACCCCTTCAGGATGACTATGCGCCCCCCGTGCATCCCTTTGGCCACGCCGTCCTGGGCGCCCCCTTCTACCGTAATGTTCACTGGATGGGTGGTGTACGCCCCCAGGCCATTGCCCGGGACCGAGCTGGCATAGAATCGCAGGTTGGCCTCTCGTACATGATGTCCGTCGCCATTGTTGCCGTTGATAGGTGGTCGCCACGATTCTGGGCTGCCGCCGATGCCACCATGTCCCGGTGGCCACATCCATTGCTGCCGATAACGGGTCAGCGCGCCCGCCAGGTGTGTGCCCAAGGCGCGGTCTACTGGTGTCACCTTGTCGTCTTCAAAGCTGATCACCTCTTCGCCGAGCAGGGCGGTCTCCATCACCAGATTAGAGATGACGGTCGTTAGATGGTTGCGCGGCCGGCGCAGCGGTCGCTGGCCCGCGTGCAATGACCGGGGTACCCCCTCGCCCGCCGCGTATTGCTTGACGGGGGTTAGCATACGACTTAGATCCAGCCGGCCGTGGTGCGAAATCTGCACTAGCAGGTCGGTCCGTCCCACCAAATCTTGCGTCCGTTCAAAGCCCAGGCGGGCGGTGAGCTGGCGCACGCCATCGCCCAGTGCGCCGAACAGGTTGACCAATCCCTGCACGGCCAGGTCAAAATCGCGGGGCACAAAGTGGCGCAATCCATGTGCTTCCGCCGCAGCCAGGCTCTCGATCTGAGTGGCAATGCCTACGTGGCAGGTGTCGCTCTCACATGACCGGCAGATGGTGCAGCCCATGGCGACCATCGCCAGCGTGCCAAAGCCGATCCGGTTGGCGCCCAGGCAGATCATCTTCACTACGTCCGCGGCGGTGCGCATGCCGCCGTCGCACCACAGTTCCACCCGTTGACGCATGCCGGCCTCAGTAAGGGCACGGTGCGCTTCTACAACGCCTATTTCGGCCGGCAATCCCACATGTTTAATGGAATGCTTACGGGCAGCCCCGGTTCCACCGTCGTAGCCGGTGAGATTGATGATGTCAGCGCCGGCCTTGGCAATGCCGAGGGCGATGATGCCGATTCCGGGAACCACCGGCACCTTAACTGCCACCCGCGCCTTGGGATTGGCCGTCTTCAACTCTTCGATAAACTGAGCCAGATCTTCGATTGAATAGATATCGTGGTTGTTTGAGGGTGAGATGAGGTCAACACCTGGTCGGGCATGGCGCGCAGCGGCCACTTTGGTCGAGACTTTCCGCCCTGGCAAGTGTCCCCCCTCGCCCGGCTTGGCCCCCTGGCCTATCTTGATCTCCAGCAGATTAGATGAATTGATGAGATCCACGTCCACCCCAAAGCGGCCAGAGGCGATTTGCTGGCCACGATTGTGGGGGTATTTGCCCATCAAACTCCGAATCTCACCCCCTTCACCGTTGAGCGCTATCATGTTCAGTCGATAGGCGGCCTCGGCATAAGCTCGGAAGGCAGTTTCGCCCTGCGAGCCAAAGGACATCGAAGCGATGACGAAGGGCAAGTCGTGACCGGTCAATCCGGCGTCAACGTTGATAGGAAGGATGGAAGAAGGGAAGGCTGGAGGGTTGGAAGGGTCCCCTCCACCTTCCAACCCTCCAGCCTTCCCTTCTTCCATCTTGTCGGGAAAGCGGAAATCGAGCACGTGACGCAAGGCAACTGGCTGTATCTTGGCCAATGCCTCGGTCTGTTCTTCAAAAGCCTGACCATCAGCTTCTCCCTTGCCCACCTGCCCGGCAACCTTCCACATTTTAGGATAAAAGTGTTGCACCCGGCTGAGGCGAGGCTCCCCTTCCCCAGCAATGATGGCGGTGCGGGTTGCCACCTCGGCGTCCAGATCAGTCCAGGTCAGGCCGCGTTGCTCCGACCCGGCATAGTTGATGGTGCCCATCGCCTCGGAGATTGGAAGGCTGAGGCCGACGCTGGCAAAGAGGCGACCGTAGCCCCGCGACTCGTGAATGCCCATGGTGCTGGTTACTTTCTCCAGCCCGGTGTGCAGCGCACCGACAGTGTGGGTCAGCCTCTTGGCCCGGTCGGTCAGGATGAGCTGGCGGCCAGGGTCCACGGCCACTTCCAGTAGCATGTAAGCGGCGACGGCATCCGCACCCAGTCCCAGGGCCATGGCGAGGTCGTGCAGGTTGCGGATAGCACCAGAGCGAAGGACCAGGCCGGTCTGGCGGCGAAGGCTGGAAGGCTGGAAGCTTGGAAAGTTGGAAGATTGGCCCGGCTCTGCCGCCTTCCACCCTTCCATTCTTCCAATCTTCCAATCTTGGGGAGTTGCCGTTCGCAGTGCGCGATCGACCACCGCCACTGCCAGGTGGGGATCTACCCAGCCGCCTTCCTCGGTGAAAGCCGGACCGTCATCGAGGAGGATGAGTTCGGCGCCAGCGCGGACGGCTTCGACTGCCGCCCCGGCCAACCGCTCCAGGGTGCTGGCCACCGTTTCGCCCGACCGGGTAACAGTCGCCAGCCGGGCTACAGCCGCTTCGCCAAAGGAGGCGATCACATCTTCCAGTCGCATGGTCCCAAGGCTTGTAGCCACGTCGCAACAGAGAGCTTCGGGCAGCATAGGCTCGCCTGTGGGATGTCCCCCGAGTAAGATGGGGCAGTCGAGCGCCAGCCGGCCCGGCGTCATCAAGCCGTCGGAGGTGAGATTGGGCCGGGGACCGATGATACATTGGGTCGAGAAGTGCTCCTTCTCGCGTTCCCGGTCTATGGCCGGGTTGGTGACGACAGCCACCGCCTCTTTGAAGTAGTCCGCCACATTTTGCAGCTCAGGCGACAGAGCCGCCAAAGGCCCATCGTAGCCCAGGGAACCGATGGGTTCGTGGCCAGTCTGAGCCAGGGATTGCACCCATTCCCGGTCGTCGCGGCCCCACCCAAAAGCGGCTAGCCAGCGATCCAGGTCAGGGAGTTGGTAGGATGGTAGATTGGAAGATTGGAAGATTGGGAGATTGGGAGATTGGGAGATTGGGAGATTGGAAGTTTGAGTTTGTCCAGCCTTCCAACCTTCCAGTCTTCCTCTCCGTCGTTCTGGCTCCGGCGGTTCCAAGGCTGCCTCGATCTGTTCACCTGTGCCTGCGGCCCAAGTGCAGGCGAATGAGCCGAAGCGGCGGCGTGCGAGCTTGAGCACTCGTTGCTGCACGGCAGGATATTCGAGCACCTGGACGCCCTCGTGTCGGCGCAAGCGCAAGCTCATCTTTTCGCCCGGTGAGAGAGGGCGGGGGTCACTACGCAGCAAGTCCATAGGGACCACTCCCTTTTCGGACGAGAAGAAATACTCTTTTTCCGTCTCGCCGAACCAGAGAGGGCGTAGGCCCAAGGCATCTACGCTGAAGGCACATTCATCGCCATAGCGGGCGATGATAGCAGCCGGGCCCTGAGCAAAGGGGCCAAAGGCTTGCCGGTAGTAACGGTAGACAGCTTGCAGATCAGCCGGCAGCTTCTCCACCTCGCTGAGGATAGGCGGGAAGACCAGTTCTATCGCTTCGGTCAGGCTGAAGCCATAGAAGTGAATAAGGGTAGCGACAGTTCGGTCCAGGTCTTGTGAGTCGCTGCCTCCTTCGATCAGTCGTGCGCCAAGCATTTGCGCCTGCTCACGCAGCCGGGTGATGGTGTTGATTTCACCGTTATGTCCCAGGAGATTGAAGGGCTGCACTCGCTCGAAGGTGGTAGCTGTATTGGTGGAATAACGAGCGTGGCCCAGGGTAATGGCAGAGGTGTAGTTGGGGCTGCGCAATTCTGGATAGTAGTGATAGAGAGTTTCGACAGATCCGCGCACTTTGTAGACCACGCTATAGCTCGACAGGGAGGCCACGTGAACGCGCGTAGTTTGCTCGATAGCCAGAGCCAGATCGAACAGCCGGCTTTCAACCTCTTCCAGGGGACAGTTTCCCATCACGCCGGCTATTTGCCAGAAGATGGGCTCCTGCTCGCGGGCCAGCCGGCCCAGGGCCAGGTGACGCGTCTGGCCGGGACGTTCGATGAGGAGGTCAGCGCCCGAGGCAGCGACGAGTTTCAGCACTTGCTCTTGAGTATCCCACGCTTTGTCCCGCTGCGACAGCGAGATCATCAGATGCCCCACGAAGAAGCGACGGTCTTCGGCCAGCCAGGCCGGTTTACCCGCCTCTTCCATAGCATCGGCCCACAAGCGACGAGGAATGTCGGTCAACACACCGCAGCCATCCCCCTCATCGTTGACGTCGCCGGAGCGGTGTCCCATTTTGCTCAGAGCCTCCAGCGTGCGCTTCAGGTTGCCATGCGTGGCTTCGCCTGTTTTGCGCACCGACGCGACGATGGCACACGCGTCGTGTTCATCAAGCCCAAAGTCGGAGATGGGGGGTGGGAGATTGAGCATTAGAGATTTGAAATCGGCCATTCCTTTGCCTCCTGGGTTTCAGGCACCAGAGAAGTGGGGCATCAGGCAACACGGTTTCCTGGTTCCCTGATTGCTGATACTCTGATCCCTTTTTCCTCCCGTGCAGCCAGCATTCTGTTGAGGGCACTCAGATAGGCACGCGCGCTGGCGACGATGATATCGGTGCTGGCACCGTGCCCACTGAAAGTGCGGACAATAGACTGGCCGGTTTGTGGGTTGAAGCCGTGGTTATTGTCGCCATTGTCAGGCTGGATGCGGATGGTCACTTCGCCCACGGCGTCAATCCCCTCGGTGACAGATTTGACGCTGAATTCAGTCAGCGTGTTGGGCACGCTCACGATGCGGTTGATGGCCTGGTAAACCGCGTCTACCGGTCCGGTGCCCAGGGCGGCATCCTGGTAAATCTGGCTGCCAGGACCGGTCAGGCTGACGGTGGCAGTGGGCATGCTGTGGTCGCCGCAAGAGACCTGGATATGATTCAGTCGCCAG
>JAHELX010000916.1 GCA_024643945.1 Anaerolineales bacterium | reverse complement strand
GTCAATGGTATAGAAATCAGCAAGAAAAACTGACTCAACAATTGATTGATTGGGCCAGAAACAGACGACAACTTATCATCACTGGACACACGCACCTGCCCATGTTTGCGGTCGATCATCGGGAGCCATACTTCAACACTGGCTGTTGTGTCAATCCTGGTTACATTACCGGCATTGAAATCCAAAACGGGTCAATTAGCCTGGTCAAATGGTTCGTGAACGGGGCGCGGCGATACGAACGAACCCTGCTGGTTCCTGCCCGTGCGTTGAGTCTGTTTGCTGATTAGTTTGGCCTCTGGCGATGAACAAATCCTTTAAGACGGCAGATAGCGCGATATTGGTTTCAGTGGTGAGGATGGTGTCGGTCGCTAAGCAACTTCACAGCTTCTGCAATAGTTCTCCATAAAGTATCCACAATTGTGTGGTATACTATCCATGAAAACATCAGATTATGGGTTGCCATTTTGTGTTTGACCGTTGATATTTAACCAGTGTGGAGGTTGTTATGTTTGTGCCACAGAGGACTGCGCAACGTATTCTGGTCGTAGATGACGACAAGGAAATTGTACGTCTGGTACAGGCTTACCTGGAGCAGGCCGGCTTTCAGGTACTGACCGCTTACGATGGCGAGACAGCTTTGCACAGCCTGCGCCGCGATCGGCCGGACCTGGTCGTGCTCGATCTGATGCTACCCGACCGGGACGGCTGGGACATCACCCGCCTTGTGCGCAGGGACACTGTCCTGGCCAAAACACCCATTATCATGCTCACCGCCCGGGTGGGGGACGCCGACAAAATCGTCGGCCTGGAATTGGGCGCTGACGACTACGTTACCAAGCCTTTCAACCCACGCGAGGTGGTGGCCCGCGTTCGCTCCGTACTGCGCCGAAGCCAGCCCGGTGAAGCGCTCGGCCAGCAGCGGGTCCTGCAATTAGCGAGTCTGCTGATGGACCTGGATCGCCATGAAGTGATGTTTGACGGCCAGCCGGTGGAACTCACCCCCACTGAGTTTGACCTGTTGCAGACCTTGATGGAGAATCCCGGCTACGCCTTCACCCGCATGGAACTCATCGAGCAGGGCCTCGGCTACGAGTATGAGGGTCTCGAGCGCACGCTCGATAGCCACATCAAGAACTTGCGTAGAAAGATCGAGCCCGACCCCAAGAAGCCGACCTATATCCAGACTGTTTACGGCGTTGGCTACCGGCTGGTGGGGCCATGATAGCAGCGAGCGGTAACAAATCTCGCAGACCTGGCAGGTTTTCCAAAACCTGCCAGGTCTGCGTAACAGGTGACAGGTTATGAATCGACTCTGGGTACGTATGAGCCTGGCCTTTGGCGCTGTGGTGTTGCTTGGGGTGGGGGCGATTGTCCTGATCTCTGTGCTACTGGCCAACCCTGGCTTCCGCCAACGCTTTGTCGTCAACGAATTGAGTGTTTCGGACGGCTTGGTGAGCGAGCTGGCCAACTACTATCAGACGCACGGCGGTTGGGATGGGGTTGAGAGCATGTTGGCAGGCGCCCAGGGCACGCTGCCGCGCGGGCCAGGCGATCGCTTGATCCTGTCGCTGGCCGATGCCCAGGGACAAATCATCCACCCGAGCTGGGATCCGAGAGCGGGCCGTCCGCTGAGCCAGGCCGAGCGGGCAGACGCGCTGCCGATCCAAGTGCCCGACGAAGGGTCTGGTGGGCGTGAGACGGTGGGCTACCTGCGCGTGGAGCGTGCGCCAGAACCCAGACCTGTGCCCCCCCAGCAGTTCCTGCTGGGTTGGCTGAGCCGCTCCCTGCTGCTGGTTGCGGTGATTGGGGGCGCGCTGGGCATCCTGTTCGGGGTGCTGGCCAGTCGCAGCCTGACCGCGCCGCTCAGCCGCCTGGCCGAGGCGGCCCAGGCCATCGGCGCGCGGGACCTCAGCCGCCGGGTCGAGGTGGGCGGCAGCGATGAGGTGAAGGAGGTAGCCCAGGCTTTCAACGACATGGCAGCCACATTGGAAGGGGCCGAAACTTTGCGCCGTAATCTGTTGGCCGATGTGGCTCACGAACTGCGCACGCCGCTAAGTGTACTGCAGGGAAACCTGCGGGCGATGCTCGACGACGTATACCCCCTGGATAAAGCCGAAGTGGCTCGTCTCTACGAAGAAACGCGCCTGCTAAGCCGCCTGGTGAATGACCTGCACGAACTGGCTCAAGCCGAAGCCGGGCAACTCCGGTTGAATCGGCAAACCACCAGCCTCGCTGACCTGGTTCAGTCCACGGCAGCGGCGTTCAGCCCGGCCGCCGAAGCTAAAGGCGTGACTCTCAGCACTCAGATAGCCCTCGATTTGCCCCTTGTGACGGCCGACCCTGCTCGTCTGACCCAGGTTCTGCATAACTTGCTGGCCAACGCCTTGCGTCACACCCCATCTGGGGGCACGATATCTCTGCGTGCCGGGTGTGAGCTGGGGAAGGAAAGCCAAGTATGGCTGGCGGTGCACGATAGCGGCGAAGGCATATCCTCCAGAGACCTGCTGCACGTATTCGACCGTTTCTACCGGGCTGATCCCGC
>JAHELX010000915.1 GCA_024643945.1 Anaerolineales bacterium | reverse complement strand
CTGGTGATCATCGGCCTGTGCCTCATCTGGGTCATTCCTACCCTGGGGCTGCTGGTCACGTCGCTGCGGCCCTTTCAGGATGTGAACCAGACAGGTTGGTGGACAGCCTTTTTCCCGCGCCAGGCGCCTGGCCAAGACGTCTATAGCCAGTATTGCGTTTCTTGCCACGGAGCAGGCGGAGCCGAGGTTGCTCAGGCCGACTTATCTGACCCTGAGCTCATCAACCAATATCGTCGTTCTGTCACTTTGCTGGCCGTGCTGCGCAAACCGCTGGCCGATGGATCGCCGCATGGTGAGACAGTCCCATCTCCGCAAGAAGCCGCCGACTTGCTGGCTTATCTCAGGGTGCTGTCGGGGGAAGAAAGTGTCGCTAACCGCCCGCGTTTCACGCTCAATAACTACGTTGACGCCCTCGTCGGCTATTCTGGGCGCAACACGTACGCTGATGCCTGCCTGGGCGAAGAAGTGACAGACGATGCCTGCATCGGAACCGGTCTCACCAGCGAACGCGGCATGGCGCAGGCTTTCAAGAACAGCCTGTTTGTGGCGGTGCCGGCCACAATACTGCCTGTTCTGTTCGCCTCCCTGGCTGCCTATGCTTTCTCCTGGCTCGATTTCAAAGGCCGCCAGTGGATGTTTGTTATCCTGGTCACCTTGCAAATCGTTCCCTTGCAGATGACGCTCATCCCCATTTTCAAAATCTATTCCAGGCTGGGGCTAAATGGCACTTTCCTCGGAGTCTGGCTTTTCCACACCGGGTTTGGCTTACCTTATTCCATCTATCTGATGCGTAATTTCATTGGCGGCCTGCCCCGCGACCTGTTCGAGTCAGCCTACCTGGACGGTGCGTCGCACTGGACTGCCTTTTGGCGGTTGGCGCTGCCCCTCTCGGTTCCGGCCCTGGCCGCACTGGGGATATTTCAATTCCTCTGGGTGTGGAACGATCTGTTGGTAGCACTGGTCTTCCTGGGTGGGAAGACGCCGGTGCTGACCTGGCAGATTAGCAACCTGGTCGGACGATTTTCTGGCTGGCACTTGTTGACGGCTGCTGCCTTTCTTTCCATCGTGTTGCCTATGCTGGTCTTCTTCAGTATGCAACGCTTCTTTGTGCGGGGCATTCTGGCGGGGTCAGTCAAGGGATGATCGCTCCGTAGGACTTCTTGAAAATCCCCTTGACAAATTGAACAAAGTATGATATGCTGGAACCGGTTCCATTTGGAACCGGTTCCAGCATTGTTTGTGGACCGATTAAGGAGTTCTCGTGACCCCTGCAACTATTCGTGACGTGGCGCAACGCGCCGGAGTCGGCGTGGGCACAGTCTCCAGGGTTCTGAACGACAATCCTTCCGTCAGCGATGCCACGCGCCAAAAAGTCCTCTCGGCGATTGAAGACTTAGACTATACGCCCAATCCTATCGCTCGCCGCCTGTCTCTAGGCAAGACACTGACTATCGCCGTTGTCGTTCCCTTCTTCACCCGCCCCTCTTTCGTCGAACGGCTGCGAGGCGTTGAATACGCTTTGGCCGACAGCGAGTACGATTTGATCCTTTTCAACGTCGAGACTACGGCCAAGCGTGATGTTTACTTTCGCGACATACCCCGCCGAGAGCGGGTGGATGGGTTGCTGATCGTCACGCTGGCTCCGAGCGATGCCGATGTGGACCGCTTCTTGCGAGCTAACGTGCCTACCGTGCTGATTGATGCCCATCATCCCCTGCTGAGCCAGGTCGTGATTGACGACGTGGCTGGCGGGCGAATGGCGACTCAGCACCTGATTGAGCTGGGCCACCATAAAATTGGCTTTGTAGGCGACGAGTTTGACAACCCTTTTCATTTTGTCTCCAGCCGTGATCGCTGTCAAGGCTATCGGCAGGCATTGGATGAGGCTGGTATCCCCTTCCGGCCTGAGTATCACTGCCAGGGGCAACATGGGCGTGAGCCGGCGAAAGAGATGGCACGCGATTTGCTGACGCTGCCGGATCCCCCCACAGCAATTTTCGCTGCCAGCGATATCCAGGCGATCGGTGTGCTGGAAGCGGCTCAAGATGCGGGCCTGAGGGTGCCCGAAGATCTATCAGTCATCGGCTACGACGACATTGAAACCGCCGAGTATATGCATCTGACTACTATCCGTCAGCCCCTCTTTGCTTTGGGCGTTGAAGGGGTTGAGCTTCTGCTTGATTCTATTGCCACTCCACCGCCAAGCCCGCGCCGGATTCTGCTCCCCGTCGAGTTGGTGGTTCGGGGCACAACTGCTTCGTTCGCTTGAGGAATGGCGAAGAGATTTGCCTACCATCATTGATAGTTGCCAGTTTCGCTTTATAACTGGGCCAGGAGGAGAGAACGCTCGGTGCCTTGAGCGGTCCTCCGCCGACGCTCATGGCTCGATGAAAGGAGGTGGTGCATCCCCAACTTTTTGTGTCGCTGATTGCCCTCGTTAGCAAGCTACAGGTGAAGAGATAAGGAGGTTCTCACAAATGAAAAAGTACTGGCTCACACTGGTCGTTTTGCTTGCCATAAGCATCTTGGCAGCTCAATGCGG
>JAHELX010000914.1 GCA_024643945.1 Anaerolineales bacterium | reverse complement strand
GTGAGGATGGTCTCGGGCGCGATGCAGTTGGCCCGAATGCCATAGGCCCCAACCTGGGTAGCCAGGTCCTGGGTAAGGATCTGGATGCCGGCTTTGGCGGCGGCGTAGGGCATGGGCGATCGGGGATGGGGCGTGCGGGCGGCGGTGGAGGAAATGGTGATGATGCTGCCGGCTTTCCGTTCCTTCATGCCCGGAAGAAAGCTCTTGAGGGTCAGAAATGTCGCCGTGAGGTTGACATCGACAGTGGCATGCCACCCTTCTTCGCCGATCTGTTCGAGCGGGCCGGGCATGGTCAGGCTGTCCCCAGCGTTCGCGACCAGGATATCGACCGGTCCGAATGCCTGTTCGATCTGGCGACGCATCGTCTCGATCTCGGAGAACCTGGTGATATCGGCTGCAACCTGCATTGCCTTTCCGCCGGCGCCTTCGATTTCCGCCTGTACGGAGGACAACGCCGCCGCATCCCTTCCATGCACCACCACCTTTGCGCCTTCCTGCGCAAACAGCCTGGCGATCGCTGCGCCAATGCCACGCGAGCTGCCAGTCACTAATGCTACTTTATTGTCGAGAATATTCATAGCTACCTCTCCATAATCTATAGTAAACATACCGGCTAGCGCAATAATTGACACGATTGACTAACGACGAATACCCAAAGGGCACAGGTGACGAAGGACGAACGACCAGTGCAAATTTCCGTCACCTGTGCCCTTTGGTATTCGTCATTCGTCATTCGCCTTTCGTCCTTCGTCATCCCTTATGTCCCTGCCCCGCCTTCGATATGCCAGCGCACGATCCTGAAGCCGTAGCTCACCGCAGCCTCAAGACGACTGCGATCCAGCCGGCCATCGGGTCCTTTGGGGATGCCGACGAAGGCGCTGACGGCGGGATTGGCGGCTGTCATCACCTCAAGCAAGCGTTCGATCTCGTCGGGGTCCTGGATGAGTTCGGGTCGCGCCAGGACATCCCGTCCACGCAGCCGAATGCGCACCGGCCGTCCGTCCTGCATGTTCCACTTCCAGTTACCGCCGCCGGGGGTGAGCAGCGTGCTATCCTGCTGCACGTAGCTCACCGGTTGCCGGTAGGCTTTACCGCTCTTGCGACCCGTGTACGAGAGCAGCATTAACCGCCCGCTGAGCGGAGTTGAGAAGGGGAGCCGCAGAAGCACGCGCACTGGAACGTTGAGCAGGCCCATCAGGCGGGCCTGGATTCGCCGGCGAAGCGGACGCTGAGTACGTTCAGACATAATTATCCCCTTTCGTTGTGTAGCGGTCATTCAAATCTTGAGCCCCAGTATTCTTAATCATTGCTCAACTCTCCAGCGGGAGGTGGAAGAGTCGCCACCCCAGTACGACGTACCAGGCCAGAATCTCGACCAGGTCCACCCGCTCGGCAAGTCCTGCGATGTGCAATCCCGACAGCGCGGAGCCCGGCGTAAAGGCCTGCTGCAGGAACACGATCGCAGCAACAGTTGCTACGCCGGCCACGAACGAATAGATGCCAAATCCCCGCCATTCCCGATTGCGTATAAGTTGCAGACCCACGAGGAAAAAGGTCACAACCGGAAAATAGAGGCCCAGGGTCGATACAACGAGGATGTGAATGAGCAATGTTGAGGGGGCTTCGGTGAAGAAGCCGCCCATGCCTAAGCCTAATCCGGGGAGGGCGACGAGAACTGCGCAGGTCCACCTCCAGCCCGAGCTCATGACTTGCCGCATGGCCCAAAAGAAGCCGACGGCAAGCGCAATGATAAGAAGGCCAAGGATCACAATGGGGATATCCACTAGCCACGCCACGGGTCCCACACCGAGATCACTAATGGCCTGGCTGACCGCTGAATAGCCGGGACGAAGAACCCGGCGACGGTAAACAACAACACGAATAGAATTGGGCCGATCACACCGCCGAAGCCACTCCACTTGATGAATTGGTTCCTGCGCCAGGTGATGCTCATAGCCGTTTTATTTTCTTGTTCCAACTGCATTTCAGTCACCTCTTTTTTTATCGTTCCGCTCGATTCCGCGCTGGACCCACATCACCGAGACGAGGGGCAGGCCCAGGTCCCGGATCTTGGCCAGAATCCCATGCAAAGCGGCCTGATCCTGGATTGGGCCAGCGATCAGGGTCTCGCCGTTCCCCAAGGGGGTCAGCGTCAAGCCCTCAAACCACGCACTCCAGTGGCTGTCCAGTTGTCCTCGAACGCGAATTTCGTAGAACTCGATTCCTGTTGTCATCACGGACGTAATATACCAGCAACCGGATGGATTGTCAGTGTACAAAAGGAGTATTTGGATAAGTATTGTCTGGAACTTAGTGAGGGGAGCTAGAGTAAGCCTAAATCGCGTCCGCGTGAGACGGCTTGAGTGCGATTCTTGACCCCCAGCTTGCCGATGATGTTGCTCACGTGCTTCCTGGCCGTAGTCAGGGCAATCGACAATTCTCTGGCGATCTCTTGATTGGATGCCCCGCTAGCCAGCAGGCGCAAAACTTCGAGCTCGCGCTCGCTGAGTGGCTCGTTGAAGGGAAAGGGTGCCGGAGAAGGGG
>JAHELX010000913.1 GCA_024643945.1 Anaerolineales bacterium | reverse complement strand
ACGGCCAGCGCGTCGTCATCTCCACCAACACCATCAACCTGCAAGACCAATTGCTGACCAAAGATATCCCCGACCTGCAACACATCCTACCCGTTGAGATCAAAGCGGTCGCCCTCAAGGGGCGCAGCAACTACGTCTGCCCGCACCGCGTCAGGCAGATGCAACGCAACGCCGGCACGGGGCAACAGGGAAATCTGTCGGAGTTGGAACTGCGCGTGCTGGCTAAAGTGTTGGTATGGATGCCCAGCACCCTGACCGGCGACAAGCAGGAGCTCTTTTTGCCCAGCGCCGCCGAAAACGCCATCTGGAGCCAGTTGTGCAGCGATGCAGAACTTTGCCCCCCCAGCCGCTGCCGCCACGAGAGTTGCTTCTTCCACCGCGCGCGCCAGGCGGCCGAGAGCGCCCACCTCATCGTCGTCAACCACGCTCTGCTGCTGGCCGACATAGCGGTCGAAAATCGCGTGCTGCCCGATTACCGCTATCTGATTGTAGACGAGGCACACCATCTGGAGGATAACATCACCCGCCAGCTCAGCTTCCAGGCCGACCAACGTTCGCTGGAACGCCTGCTGAGCGACCTGAGCCAGCAGGTGGGAATAAGGCGCTATACCGGATTCTTCCACACGGTGAGCGTCCGTTGTCGGGGTGCCATTCCAGAGGCAACCCTGTCCGATGTGCAAGACCGGGTTGCCGCCGGCCACGAGGCGGTGGATCAGAGCATGCGTGCCCTATACGACTTCTTCAATACCCTTACGGCCTTCCTCGACGAACACGGCCCGCGGGGGGGAAGCCAATACGATCGCCGTTTACGCCTTTCCCCTGCCGTGCGCCGCCAGCCTGCCTGGGACCAGGTTGAGATCGCATGGGACAACCTGTCGGTCGGCCTGAAACAGGTGGGCCAGGCATTAGAACGGCTGGGGCAATTGTTGGAGAATCTGGATACTTACGACGTGCCGGACTTCGATGATCTGTGGAATGAACTGGTCAGTTACCGGGTGCAGATGGAGACGACCCGAGACCAACTGACGGTGATTATCGAGCATCGTCCTGATCCGGGACAGGGAGAGGGTAACGTCATTACCTGGGCCGAAGTCGCCGCTAATACAGGCGGCGTCTCGCTGCACGCTGCGCCACTGCACGTGGGCGAACTGGTGCGGCGACACCTGTTCGATGCCAAAGAGGCAGTCATCCTCACCTCGGCTACCCTGGGCACCGAGGAGAACTTCGACTATCTGCGCGAGCGCCTGGGGGCATGGGACCTGGACGAGGCGGCCGTCGGCTCTCCCTTTGATTACGAAAGTTCCACCCTGCTTTATTTGCCCACCGACGTTCCCGAACCGAACAGCCCTGGTTACCAGCGGACAGTTGAAAGCGCGCTGATCGCCCTGGTACAGGCCACACGTGGGCGGACGCTGGTTTTGTTCACTTCCTACAGCCAACTCAAGAACACCGCCAACGCCATTCGTGAGCGCCTGGCCGACGAGGATATTGTAGTTTTTGAGCAAGGTAGCGGCGGCTCGCGCGCGCAACTGCTGGACAATTTCAAGACCGCCGAGCGCTCGGTGTTACTGGGCACCCGTAGCTTCTGGGAGGGGATCGACGTCACCGGTGAGAAGTTGAGTTGCGTGGTCATCACCCGGCTCCCCTTTGCCGTGCCTAACGACCCCATCTTTTCCGCTCGCAGTGAAACATACGAAGACGCCTTCAACCAATACTCCGTCCCGGATGCCATTCTGCGCTTTCGGCAGGGCTTCGGTCGTCTCATCCGCACCCGTACCGACCGGGGCGTCATCGTCTGCCTCGACCGGCGCATCCTGAGCAAACGTTACGGGCAGGCCTTCATCCGCTCCTTGCCCAAGTGCACCACTTTGCGCAACCCGCTGGCCCACCTTCCCAAGCTGGCTGCTCGCTGGATTGACGAAGGGCATATTTGACATGTCTCACCGAGGCAACGTATAATAATTGGATGAACTTGAACGTATTGCTCTGCAAGTGCATTGAAAGTGCGTTGCAGTTAAGGTTTTAGGCTTAAAATGCAATTGTTAGCTAAATCTTACATAAGATCATCCTATAGCCCGACCCTTATGCGGCGCGGCAACCCGAATCTGATACCACACCCTCCTGGATGCTTGCCCGGTCCATGTCGTTTCACCAACCTATTTAATCACTACCAGGAGGACTTTAACCATGATTGAAGTAAACAATCTGAGAAAAGGCGCTACTTTTGAGCTTGACGGCGAACTCTATAAGGTGCTTGACTATCACCATATCAAGGTGGCCCGGGGTGGAGCTACCATCCGCGTCAAGGTGCGCGATTTGCGCAGCGGCGCGACGATTGAAAAGACCTTTAACTCCGGCGACCGGGTACAAGATATCCGCCTGCAAAAGCAAGAGGTCCAATACCTCTACAGCGACGGCAACTTGTACCACTTTATGGACACCGAAACCTACGAACAGCCCGTGCTCTCGGCCGAAATTTTGGGAGATGCCATCAGTTACCTGACTGATAGCATGACCCTTTCGTTGTTGACTTACGAAGGGGAAG
>JAHELX010000213.1 GCA_024643945.1 Anaerolineales bacterium | reverse complement strand
AGGGTGAAATCCGAAAACTGTCTCGAACGAAACCATGCTGCGACTGCTATTAACCCGACACGGCGAATCCCAATGGCAGGTGCTCGGAGACGAGGCCGGCTTGGACAGCCCCCTGACCGGGCTGGGCCGGCGCCAGGCGGATCGCCTGGGCGGCTGGCTGGCCGGTCACATTGCCGTGGAGCATATCTACGCCAGCCCCCTCCAGCGAGCCCACGAAACCGCGCTATTGATAGCGGCTCATCTCGACTTGCCGGTGCACCTGGACCATAATCTGAAAGAGGCGCCTTTCTTCGTCGTGCCCGAGCTGCCGGCCTTCTCCACGTCGTCGGCCATCCTGGACGGTAGAGAAGCTCATTCCACCCAAGCCACCGAAGCTTACCGGGCTTTCCGAGCCCGGGTGGCCCGGGCACTATATGCTATCTTAAGCCGCCATAGCGACGGGACGATCCTGATCGTCGCCCACGGCGGCACGCTTGGAACCGCATTCCGGCTCCTGCTCGGCAGCGACACCTTCACTGTCAACGTGGGCAACACCACGCTGCACAGTCTGACCTGGAGCGGCGCCCGCTGGCACGTCGAATATGTAGATCGCTGGGAGCACCTGGCAGGCCTCTAAAGGCACCTGGAGCAACTACTCAGGTGCCCGGCACTTCAAAAGTGCCGGGCACCTTCAGGCTGAATAATAACGGTATGGATAAGAAACTGGTCAGGATCAGCAAGTTCTTGAGCCTGGTGCTGCGCCACAAACCCGAAACCATCGGCCTCTCCCTGGATCGGGGCGGATGGGCTCGCGTCGATGAGTTGATCACCGCTGCCCATCGGGCCGGCCTGCCCCTCGACGAAGCCTCGCTGCGAGAAGTGGTGGAGCAAAACGACAAACGGCGCTTCGCCTTTAGCGACGACGGACTGAGGATCAGGGCCAGCCAGGGACACTCCCTCCCGGTCGACCTCGACCTGGAGCCGCTGGCCCCTCCCCAGTTCCTGTATCACGGCACGGCAAGCCGCTTTCTCAACTCTATCAGACGGCAAGGCCTGGTTCCCAGGGGTCGCATGCACGTACATCTATCCCCGGACGAACCTACAGCGGTCAGGGTGGGCAAGCGCCACGGGAAGCCGGTGGTGCTGACAGTTCAGGCAGGGCGCATGCACCGGGATGGGTTCAGGTTCTATCTTTCGGCTAACGGCGTCTGGCTCACGGGAAAGGTTCCTGTCAAGTACCTCGTATTTCCAAAGTACTTGTCCACTAATAACTTTGCATTTTAATCGGCAAATCAGGCGTAAACCTGATGGCAAAAGCACCAAGTTATTTCTGGACAAGTGCAAAGCAGGATCAGACAGCCGCTCAAGGTAGCTTAAGCATCCCAGCAAGCGGAGGTTAAAATGGAGATCATCCCCAACGTTCATGTCATTTCCAGCGTCATTGTCAACGCCTACCTGATCATTGACCCCGACGGGCTGACGCTGATTGACGCCGGGCTGGCGCAGAATGGCAAGAAGCTCTTGAAATACATCGCCGATCTTGGGCATTCGCCCCCGGATCTGCGGCGCATCCTCATCACCCACTCCGACGGCGATCACGTGGGTGGCCTGGCAGCGCTCAAAGCGGCCAGCGGTGCCCCAGCCTATGCCAGCCCCATCGAGGCCGAAGCCATTGCCGCCGGACGGCGGTCGCGCGAGTTGAAGCTGAGCGGCCCGGCCAGGTGGCTGTTTGCGCTGGCGGCTCCCTGGTTCAATGTCAAGCCAGTGGCTGTGGATGAAACCGTGACCGATGGGCAGGAGTTACCTGTCCTGGGCGGACTGCGCGTCATCGAGACACCCGGACACACGCCCGGCCACATTTCGCTCTTTGCTCCCTCAGCCGGGATTCTCTTCCCCGGGGACTCGCTGGTCTCAAGAGGCGACCGACTCTACCCTTCGCGCGGGGCTAATACATGGGACGCGGCGCAGGCCCTGGAGTCAGTGAAAAAGCAGGCTGCGCTGGGTGCGCGCATCGTGTGCCCGGCGCATGGGCCGGTGGTGAAAGATGCCGCCGGAAAGTTCCCAGGTGTATAATATGGAGACTGAATTCAAGCAACGCTTCATCGATCTGTGGCACAAGTACTTCCCCAGTGCAGATTTGCCCATTGTGTTTTACTACACCGACGAGGAAGGCCGGGGGGAACTGGTGCAACCCCCAAAAGGGCATCGCTGTGTCATCTGCGAGCTGGCGAAAGTCCGCAACGGCCAGTCCCTGTGCTTCGATGTGGATTCGGTTGGCTGCGGAGGGGGAAAGCGATACCTGGGCTTTGTGCAAGATCTCAGGCCCAACTTCGAATACTTTCTTTCTTGCGGTATCCCGGGCGAAATGGAAGGGGAACGATACAAGAAATCGCCTGGATTGGTCACAGAAAACTTAAAGCATCAACCTTCGTTCGAAGCGCCGGGCAAGTACATCGTGTTCAAGCGGTGGGACCGGATGGCAGAGGGTGATGATCCGGCGGTGGTCGTCTTCTTTGCCGCACCCGACGTTCTCTCCGGCCTGTTTACTCTGGCCAACTTCGATGAAGCGGAGCCTTACGAGGTGATAGCTCCCTTTGGCGCGGGCTGCGCTTCTATTGTCAACTATCCCTACCGGGAACTCCCGTCAGAGCGCCCGCGGGTGGTCCTGGGCATGTTCGATGTGTCCGCCCGCCCCTGCGTTCCCGCTGGCGTGCTGACCTTTGCCGTCCCGTGGCCCAAATTCGCTCGCATGGTGGAGGACGTCGAAGAGAGCTTTTTGATTACCGGAAGCTGGAACAAGGTTAGGATGAGGATTAAAGGCTCTGTAATATCGGGCCAGTGATCAAGGCCGGATCGCGCCAGAGCTACCAGATGGTTTTATCGGGATACTGGCCTCAATCCGTGTCCCCTGACCGATACCGCTTCGAACTTTGAATCCCCCACCCAATGCCCGCGCCCGGGCACGCATGGCTTGTAGGCCAGCACCGCCTTTATCGGGAGGCCGTGAGAGCAATTCGTTAGGGCTGAAGCCCTGGCCATTGTCGGCGACGGTCAGGCGCAGAGTGTTGTGGTCTAGCGACACGGTGACGTTCATCTGCCGCGCCCTGGCGTGTTTGCGCGCGTTGAGCAGCGCCTCTTGCAAAATGCGAATAAGCGCGATCCGCGTATCTTCCGGCAAGGCAGAGATGGGCTCACGGGTCTGGAGTTCAAACTCGATGGGAGGGCCACCCCGCGCCAGGTGGATATCTATTTCGGCGCGGATCCATTCGACGAAAGGGGCATCAGGCTCGGCGCGTGGCGGGCGCAGGTCGGCGATGAGTTCGCGCACCTGGTTGGAGGCATGTTGGACGCGTGCCTCCAGCGTGGCCAGTTCTTCGGCCAGTGTCTCCAACCGCCGCCGCTCCAACAGCTTGCGGCACAGACCGGCCTGCAAGATAAGTTGTTGGGTCGTCTGGGCCACGCCGTCGTGCAATTCACGCGCTATGTAACGGCGCTCATTTTCTACCGTCTGTAGTTCGTCAGACACGACAGCCTCCTGTCTGGAGGTCGGGGCTTGGAGATTCTTAGAAGCTGTCTGAAAAGTCGTGGGGTGGGGCTTTTCCCCAGAGGGGACCTATCCCCGCAGGGGACCTATGGGTGGGCTAGCCTGCCGCTCTACTTTTCAGACACATTCTTAGGGCCAATACCTCCCCCCTACTTCCCGCCATTGCAGATAAAGGTGACGACAAGCTGGTCCCCTTCGTAACGAGCTTCTCCCACGTCCAGAGCGGCGAGGGCGTGGGGCAGGACAAGGTTGCGTTTCTGGTTGCCGATGCGGATGATCAACTCATCCCCGGACCGAGTGAGCTGGATATGCTCGCGGGTGACGAAGGGAAGGGGCAATTTTAAGAGATAGCAGTCGGCGACCTTTTCCACGGTGTGCGTGCGCCCTTTGAACATGATTCGCGCCGGGTCGTCATCGCCGTAGAGTGTCTCGGCCATACGGCGCAACATGTCCACACCCACCACTTCTTGCTCAAAGAACGGGATGGTCAGGATCGGCATGGGGTCGAAACCCTGGTGGATGAGGTCCAGGTAGCGCTCTTGTGCTTCGCGCCAACCAGCGAAGTAGGCCTCGGTGCTGGTCGGCATCAGCCGATTGCAGATGGCAGCGTCGGTGGTAAAGCCGTACAGGTTGAGATAGGTATAGGTACGCTGCGCCTCTTTGATCACCATCTTCTCGGCGTTCATCACCAATCGCATAGTTGAGCAACTGGAATCGGCCAGCAGGTTGTGCATAGCGTCGAGTTGAAGGATAAGGTCCTTTATCGCCTCAAAAACCTCATCATCGGGGATGGGTAAGTCGGTCATCGAGCGCAGCAGCGGACCAGCCAACGTGGCTGCTCTGCGCTCAATAGGGAAGATGCGGGTCAGATACCAGCGGGCCATCTCAGGCAGGCTCAAGAGACGCAGCGTTTCGCCAGTGGGCGCGCAATCCACAATGATGGTGTCGTAATCGCCACTCTGGTGCAGGTGCACAATTTGCAGCAGGCTGGCGATCTCCTCCATGCCAGGCAGGATGCTAGCCTCATCCGCGATCAAGTCATCCACGCCACGCCAGGCAAGCAGGCTACTGAGCCATTCCTGTACTTTGCCCCAATAGCTTTCCATCTGGTGATAGATGTCTATCTCCTGGCCCACCAGGTTTTCGATGACGGGGGTCGGCTCGGGGCCCAGGGGGAGGTCGAAGGAATCAGCCAGGCTGTGAGCAGGGTCGGTGCTGAGAACGATGGTGCGTTGGCCCAGGTCGGCGCAGCGCAGAGCGCTGGCGGCCGCGACGCTGGTCTTACCCACGCCTCCTTTGCCGGTGTACAGGATGATTCTCGGTTGATCCATCGGTTATCCTACTTTCCTATGAGTCAGCAAATAGATCGCTTAATTATACCATTGCCGGGTGCGGATTGCCAACGGGGGTAGATGGAGCGCATCAATTCCAAATCTGGCCGCTTGGCTGAAGGTGCAACGCACGTTCTCGTCTCAATCAAATTTGGAATTGCTGGATGGGGCGCAGGTGTCGGTTGTCGTTGCTGCCATTATGGTATTCGCTACACTTGACATACCCGCCCGCTAGTGATATGCTTGGGCTCAGCCTTGCCAAACATCTTGTGTCAGGATAAATCCCTGTTTTTCCCCCCAGTAGCACGACCACAAGACATACTTAACTGCTGCAGGAGGTAGACGATGACTACATCTGGACAGGGCGATGACGAACGCACGCTGGTAACCAGCCCGCCTCGGGCTGACACAACTCCCAAGAAGCGGAGTCCGTGGCTATGGGTAGGGTTAGCCGGCTGTTTGGGACCTGTGTGCCTGGCGCTGTTAGGGGTTGCCGGCTATTTCATCATACAGCGAGGCGGAGGTGGCCCGATGGCTGTGGTCACCCAGGTCGTCAGTGGGCCAGGCGAACCCACAACAGAAGTTGCTCAAACGATCGCGCCTACTAAAAAACCAACTGCAACCGAGGTAGCAGCCAAGCCAACCGTAACCAAAGGCTTGCCGAAACTCCAGACCCAAACTCCAGAGGCCACCCGAACGCCAGGCGGTGGATTGCCGACTGCTACTCCAGCCTCAAGGAGCCAAAAGCCCGCCATCGGCCCCATTGCCTTCGCCACCGGTATCACCGATGACAACCAGCCGGTTGGCGCCGACACCGCCTTCCCCGCCGATATAGAAGAAATCCACGCCATCTTCAGCTACGAGGGGATGTCGGAGAGTGACACCTGGGAGCGACACTGGTATCAAGATGGAGAAGAGGTAGGCAGTGGTTCTGGCGTCTGGGACGCAGGTGAGAACGGAACGTTTGACCTGAGTCTGACCGGTGGAGGCGAGCCGCTGGGCGCGGGTAGCTGGAAGCTAGAGATTCATGTAAATGGGGAACTGGCTCAAACGGGCACGTTCGTCATCCAGGCCAGCGCCACACCTACTACCCAAGTGGGTACAGGTAGCCCGCCTGTAGCCAGGGCATATCAGATCGCCTTCGCCCGTTGGGACGGCGGTAAACACAATTTGTATATTGCCAACACCGATGGCAGTGGCGAACGGTACCTTCTAGAGGCAGCAGCAGGACCATCGTGGTCACCCAGCGGTCAATATCTCAGCATTTTCGGAGAACAGGGCATTGCAACACAGGTGAGAGACGAGGTATCTATACACAGAGAAGATCTCACCGATGGCATCTTAGTGGTCAAGGTTGCTGACTTCCCCAGCGACATCAGGCAGGTCGAGATAGAACAAAAGGTGCGCGAGGGGACAGCGCGCTGGACCGCATGGGCTCCCAATGGGGAAATGCTCGCCTTCGATGCTACCCGGGGCAGCCCGGATCGGCGCATCTACTTCCTGGGCACCTCCGATAACCAACAATACAACATTGAGATTCCCGGTGAGCAAGCCGACTGGTCCCCCAATAGCAATCAAATCGTCTATCGTTCCGGTCGCGACGGCAAACAGGGCATCTGGATTTCCAATCGGGATGACTCCGGCGCCCATAACATCACCAATGAGGGCAGCGATTCTTTGCCCAGTTGGTCGCCCGATGGCCGGAAGATTGCATTCCACCGGGATTCGGGGGGCAACGTAGACATCTACGTAATGAACGTGGATGGCAGCAACGTCCGCCGTCTCACCGATGCGCCTGGCCCTGACACGCTCCCGGCCTGGACGCCCGACGGTCGCATCGTGTTTAGAAGCGCGCGTACGGGGAGCTGGGGGATTTACATTATGAACGCCGACGGCAGCGACCAAAAGCAAATTATCGCCAATGCCGACCCCGGCCCCGACTGGACCTTTGGCCGGATGGATGTGTATTAGAGTCGGACTGAGGATTTGAGGCTGGAGATTGGGATGCGGGTTAGATTAGAGACATTGGGCTGCCGGTTGAATATTAGTGAGGTCGAAGGTATGGCGCGCCGGTTCATCGCGGCCGGGCATTGGGTGGTAGGGCCAGATGAGCCGGCCGATCTATGCGTGTTGAATACGTGCGGCGTCACCCACGTCGCTGCCCGCAAGTCGCGCCAGATTGTCCGGCATCTGAAGCGGGCCAATCCAGGGGCTGGCATGGTTGTCACCGGCTGCTACGCCGAACTGGAGCCAGATCAAGTAGATACTCTCGGCGTGGACATGGTCATCGGCAACCAAGACAAGGACCGACTCGTCGAATTGGTCACGGATCATTGGCGTCGTGTCCACCCGGAGAAAGTGGGGACACGCACAGCCGCCGATTCCCAGCCCTCAATCTCCGATCTCCCATCTCACTATTTATATCCCGGAGCACGGACGCGCGCTTTCGTCAAAGTACAGGATGGTTGTGATAATCGTTGTACCTTTTGTATCGTGACGGTGGCACGCGGGCCAGCTCGCAGCCGCCCGGCGGATGATGTGATCGCCGAAGTGCAAGAGTTGGTGGCCGCGGGCTATCAGGAAGTGGTGCTCAGCGGCGTACACCTGGGCTCCTACGGTCACGACCTGGGCAACCGGCGCGGCCTCTTCCACCTGGTGCACCGTTTGCTGGATGAAACGGACGTGCCCCGTCTACGACTATCGTCGCTGGAGCCGTGGGACCTGGACGCGGACTTCTTCGCCCTGTGGGAGGACCCTCGCCTGGGGCGTCACTTGCACCTGCCGCTGCAAAGCGGTTGTGACGCCACGCTGAGACGTATGGCCCGCCGCATCACCACCACTGGCTTCGCCCAGTTAGTTGCTGCCGCCCGTGCCGCCATTCCTGATCTCTCAGTAACAACGGACGTTATCGTGGGTTTCCCCGGCGAGACCGAGGCTGAGTTCGCCGCGAGTTTAGCTTTTGTAGAAGCGATGGCTTTCGCCAAATTGCACATCTTTCGCTATTCCCGCCGTGCCGGGACAGCGGCGGCCACGATGGGTGGCCAGGTCCCTTCCGACGTAATCGAAGGGCGCAGTCGCCGTATGCACGACTTGGGGACGAGACTGGAGCGTGCCTTCCGCCGTCGCTTTTTCGGCCGGACCATGGAAGCGCTTTGGGAGACAGGCGAAGTGAATGGCGAAGGCTTGCTGTGGAGCGGCCTCACCGAGAACTACTTGCGGGTATCGGCACGCGGCGGGCCTGGTCTGCGTAACGTAGTCACCCCCGTCCGGCTGGTGGCCGATACGCCGGATGGGCTGCTGGGGCACATTGTATCCCGGCCGCAGGCAGTTGGCCAGTAATGATTATGGGAAGATAGTTTCCGCTTTGTCGGTATACCTTCTGCGGAGTAGCCAGTAGATCATCCCCAGTCGCAAGGCGACAAGCAAGTATTTGAGAGGTAGGCGAGGATAAGGTGAAAATGGATAAAGAAGAAAGAGATTTGCTGGAAACATACGAACGCGGGGAGTGGCAGTCGATTGGCAACTTCGAAAATGAAGCTCAACGATACAAAGAATATGCCCGGGCGACTTTCCGGAAAGACGCCCGGATCAATATCCGGATTTCTTCCAAAGACTTGGAAGCTCTTCAGAAGAGAGCACTCGAAGAGGGTATTCCCTATCAAACACTGATTGCCAGTGTTCTCCACAAGTACGTTTCAGGTCGTTTAATGGAACGTTCGTAACGCCAGATCTCGTTACCCCACACCTATAGCAACAGGGCTGCGCGAACGAAGCTTACTGCGGCACGAGCGTTAGTTGCGCCTGTGTGTGAGCCTCCACCTCCTCCCGGCTGAACAGCATAGGGTGATACTCCACGTTCTGCCACAGCGAGATAAAGTCCTCCCGGTGCGGATGGAAGAATTGGCCGCTCTGTCCGGTGGTGTGGACTGTCCGCGATTGGTCGAGATCACTGAGATCGGCGATGTATCGCTGGGACGCACCGTGGTGCATCGTGAAGGGCTGGTCGAAGCTGAACGAGGCCGCATCCACCGTAAAGTTATCGCCTCGGGCCGGGATACGCTTGCTGTTGAAGAGACTCTCCAGCAGGCCGATGCCGCTCTGGCCAAGCGGCTGGTGCACGAAACTCATCGTGTGCAGGCGGCCCCACTCCCATCGCTCGGGGGCGTTACCATAGCGTTCGCTCAACCATGCGACGGCATCCGCCAGGCTGCGGCGCACGATGTCGTCGCGAGTTTCCGCCTGGGGGGTGCCGATGTCGTCGAACCAGGGGCTATCGACCTGCGCCATCAAGTCGACCATCATCGGCACGTGAGCGAAAGGATAGGTCAGATATTCTTGCATCAGGTCGGCGCCCAGTTCATCGGCCAGGCTGTTTTGCACCAGGAACCAGTACCAGACCTGGTAGACCGAGGCACCAGGCCGGTCGGCCTCGTTGTACAGGTCCCACGCCTCTACCTGGGCCAACGGTCGGGTAGCCGGAGGCCATTGCTGACCCCCGGCCCCCTAAGAACCG
>JAHELX010000212.1 GCA_024643945.1 Anaerolineales bacterium | reverse complement strand
GGAGAAGTGCGCGAAGGTGCCCGCGGCGATGAGTGAGCAGGTGAGGGAACTGATCCAGGCTGTGTCTCAGGGAGACGAGGGAGTCATTGAGAAAGCTTCAGTCCTCATCGATGGTTTGGACGACCTGTTGAGCGCAGAGGGGCTTGATCCCGCCGAAGTCGGTCATGGGTAAGGTTCAGAAACCAGGCACTGTCACCGAGTCTCGTCTCAAGTACGTTTCCAATCTTGGGATCTCGGTAGGATATGCCAACCAGGAGATCGATGAGCCGCGTGTATGCGGTCATAACAGGGCCAGACCCCGGCCATGAAAGTCGGAAAGGCTGGCCTATAGTTGATTCTATGGATGGGCGTTCATCACACTGACATGGCGGGGGTTATTCTAACTAACCGATTTGGCGGATAGTAAAGAACAGAGTATAATGGGGTTGCGGCAACGCCGTGAGTTCAAAATTTTGATGGGGGTTCGTCTAGTGGTAGGACAGCGGACTCTGGATCCGTATGCCGAGGTTCGAATCCTCGACCCCCAGCCAAAATAGAATGGGGCCGGCTGAACAGCCGGCCCCATTCTGTACACGGAAGACTTGTCGATCGCTAGCGCTCCAGGCAAACACCGCGCGCCGGGTACGATTTCAGTTCCTCTATCACCTGGCCAATCGAGCCCCGGAGTTGTGTCTCTATTCTTGGGCCTCTGCTTGTTGAACGATCTCGGCTGTTCGGCCAATTTCTATTGGTCTTGCCATAGCGGGGAACACACAACCCTATTTTCATTGCGACAATAACTCTTCGGCCGCAGTGTTAACAGCCTATGCCAACATTCTCCTCGACAATGTCGGCGTTGCCATGTAAGTGCATTTTCCGGAAGGAGAACCCGAACACTGGTGATGCTCTCAGGCCAGGAAGAAACAGGGAGGTAACATGCCAGCACAACAGGATTTTGAGCAAGCCTGGGCAGTCAATTTCGTCCAGCGTAGAGCTGATGGGTCACATTCCTCCCTTCTCGTCAAGATCAATTTCGAAGGCCCCTGCTTCCACAGCCAGTAGCAGCGCCTGCTGCACATCCACAATCCACGGCCCATCGAGTTCCAAACTCACACTGGCATGGTCGCCAGCGTACAGGGTCAGCTCTCGCTCACCATCCAGTGAAAGTACCGCGGGCCGTTCGTCACCTACCGGGTAAGGGACACCCGGCTGCATATCGGCAATGTCGCCGATGCCTACCGGCACCAAGGTGCCAGGTGCGATGGGAGCCATGACCCGGCGCCCGTTGGTCGAAATGACAGCCAGAGCCCCGCCCGGGTGGGCGCGTCCAATCGGACGCAGCACACCGATGATTGAGGATATGCCGATATTAAGAGGCTGGGCACGGCTGACGAAGACCTGGCGCAACTCGCCTGCATCCCAGATTGCTTTGGAGCCGGTGAAGCGGCTTGAGAGCAGAGCTATGTCGACCAATGCCTCGTCAACTGGTTTCTCATTTATATGAACCAGAAGCCGTTTGTGCCGATAGCAGAATCGCTCACGCTCCACGCTCGGATGTAGCGCGACGTAGGCTGCCGCAAGACCGGCGGCTGTCCCCTCGACGAAATAGGGCACGACGTTGTTAGTCCCGGTAGATATAGGCAATAAGGGCACTTCACCGCATCCTTTGGCCGCCACACGACAGGTTCCGTCGCCGCCCAAGACCACAATGCAATCGGCCGCAGCCTGACGTAGATACTGGACGGCGTGCAGGGTGTCTTCCGCTGTCCCACTAACGGGTACGTCGATCAGCGATGTCGAGGCCTGGATGCCGGGATGCCTTCCCAATCCTTGAAGTGCGCGTGTGCCGATGCCAAACTGATCGGGCATTATCTCGATGCGCTGCACTCCCAGCGCATGCAAGGCTACCACCATGCGGCGCACGATGTTAGTCTTTTGATAGTTGTTGGCCGCTATGGCATGAGAGGCCACGCGGCGTATATCTTTTCCCGATGCAGGATTGGCGATGATGCCGACGAAGCTCAAAGCGCTATCTCCTTGCACTGCGAATTGTGAGTCCGTGTTGCGATAGTGGGCTGGCAACCCGCAGTGCATTACGCGTTCATAAACTCGCCGCCAGCGACAACCAGGTACTCACCCGTGATATGGCTGGCCAGATCGGAGGCCAGGAACAGGGCGGCATTGGCCTGGTCACGCGGGGTGGCCAGTTTGCCCAGCGTGGTCCGACCGATTAACACCTCTCGAAAACCGGCGACTTCTTCAAACACGCCTTTCAACATCTCGGTTTCGGTCGCGCCAGGCAGGATCGCGTTGGCGCGGATGCCGTACTCGCCTAACTCCAAGGCCAGGACACGGGTGAAACAGACGATGGCCGCTTTGGAGGCTGAGTAGGCCGCGTGCTTAGGGTCTGCCTTGTTGGCTGCCGCCGAAGAAATGTTGATGATGCAGCCGCCCTGGCCTTGTCCGATCATCTGTCGGGCAGCGGCCTGAGAACATAGAAAAGTACCTTCCATGTTCACTCTAAAGATGGTCTGCCAGTCCTGTAGTGGGAAGTCGATGATGTAATGCGCTCGCAGGATGGCAGCGTTGTTGACCAGAACATCGATGCGGCCAAACTCGGCAACGGTTTGGTCGATTGCCCGTTGCACATTGTCCGGGTCGGTCACGTCCAAGTGGATGGCGATGGCCTTGGGTGAATCGGCTGTGTTGATGCCATCGGCGACGGCCCGGGCACCGTCGCCAATGATGTCGCTGACAACTACATACGCTCCCTGCTGGGCATAGACTTCGGCAATGGTCCGTCCAATGCCTCTGGCTGCGCCGGTTACCAGGGCAACCTTGTTCTCCAGCAATTTCACAGATGTGCTCTCCTTGATAAACGCTGGCTGTGGCCAGTCAGGACTTTTG
The DNA here is from genome assembly GCA_024643945.1 of Anaerolineales bacterium. The sequence continues at coordinate 6,489 of JAHELX010000212.1, read as the reverse complement.
GGCAAGAATTGCAGGAACGCTGGTCAATGACTTACCAGCTTTCCAGTCACTTGTCGGCGTGGAACACTACATAGTAGCGGCTCGTCTGACAGTCTCGACGATGCGGTCCTCGTTGGGCAGCACATATTCCTCAAGGATAGGAGCGGCAGGGACTGGCACCTCCGCACCGGTGACGCGCAGGATGGGTGCGTCAAGGTAATCCAGCGCTTTCTCGGCAACAATGGCTGCTACTTCGGAGCTCACGCTACACTTGCGCCAGGTCTCTTGCACGATGACCAGCCGATTTGTCTTCTTAACTGAGGCAATGATGGTCTCCTCGTCGATGGGGTCAACGGTGCGCAGGTCTATCACCTCCACATCGATGTCTTGCTCTGCCAGTTTCTTGGCGGCCGCCAGCGATTTGGGGACCATAAATGAATAGGTGACGATGGTCACATCCTGGCCCGGGCGCTTAACATCTGCCACTCCCAGTGGGATGGTATATTCCTTTTCCGGGACCTCCCCTTTCATTCCGTACATGGCTTTGTGCTCGAAGAAGATGACCGGGTTGTTGTCCCGGACGGCACTTTTGAGCAATCCTTTGGCATCATACGGCGTCCCGGGCAGCACTACCTTAAGGCCAGGGACAAAGGCAAAGACGGACTCAAAACTGTGCGAGTGTTGGGCTCCCGCTCCCACGTAGCCGCCCACCGGAGCGCGGAGCACCAGCGGCACGGAGATTACACCCCCGAACATATAGCGCATGTTGGCGGCCTGATTGATCAACTGGTCGGAGGCAATGGTGATCCAGTCTGAGAACTGCAGCTCGATTATCGGGCGAATGCCAGTGGCCGCAGCTCCCACCCCAGCCCCAACATAGCCCGCCTCCGAAACTGGCATATCAATGACCCGCTCTGGCCCAAATTCCTCATACAGGCCACGGGTGGCGCCAAAGGCACCGCCGTAGGGCCCAATATCAATGCCCCATACTACAACCGAAGGATCTCGACGCATCTCCTCGGCGATAGCTTCAGCAATGGCTTCAGAATACGATATTTGCCTCATACTTGTTTCTCCCTATTCATCAGGATAGCTCATGCCCACAAGTCCTCGAGGGCTGACTCTGGCTTCGGCGATGGACTGCTGCGGCCAAATTCGACTGCCTCGTCGATTTCCCTGAGCACAGCGGACTCGATTTCTTGTGCTTCCGCCTCACTCAGCACACCACTTTCGATCAGTTGCCTGCGATAAGGAGCGATCGGTTCTCGCTTCATCCAGGCTTTCACTTCCTCCGGCGGTCGGTAAGTATCCGGTTCCCCTTCGAAGTGGGTCCGCCAGCGATAGGTCTTACACTCGATGAGGGTTGGCCCTTCGCCAGCCCGCGCCCTATCCACCGCTTCCTTGATCGCCTCGTATACGGCAATCACGTTGTTGCCGTCAATCGCCAGGCCAGGTATCCCATAGGCTGTGCCCCGGTCGGCAATGTCCTCGATTTTGCGGACTTGGCTCTGCCGGGTGCTGACGGCATACAGGTTATTCTCGCACACATACACAATAGGCAAGTCGAAGGCAGAGGCGAGGTTAATCGCCTCGTGGAATGTCCCCTGGTTCGCGGCACCATCGCCGAAGAAGCAAATAGTGACCTGATCGGTCTTGCGCAGTTTGGTCGAGAGCGCAGCACCGGTGGCAATAGGGATGCCTGCCCCAACAATGCCGTTGGCACCGAGGATTCCCAGGGTGGGATCGGCAATATGCAAAGAGCCGCCTTTCCCTTTGTTGTAGCCGGTGGCCTTGGCATAAAGCTCGGCCATCATGCGTTTGACGTCGCCCCCTTTAGCAATGATGTGACCATGGCCCCGATGGGTGCTGGTAATGTAATCATCATCCCGGAGCGCGGCGCATGCCCCGGCTGCAACTGCTTCTTGGCCCAGGTAAAGGTGGACGAAGCCAGGCAGTTCGCCGGCGGCGAACAGGTTCTTAACCCGGTCCTCGAAATGACGTATCTTAAGCATACGCTCAAACATCAATATGAGCGTTTCTCCAGGTATATTCATCAATTTCCTCCCTCAGTTTTTAGATAGCCTTCAAATGGAGTGCTATGCGGTATCAATTTGACGGACAGGCAAAGGACCCACATTCACGTTGGGTAACCTACTCAACTGATTGCATATGATTACCGGACAAGAATTTCAGGAACTACGATTTCGCCGTCATCTGTCCGGACGACCTGGGTTGGCCATTGCGTGCCCGGTGGCAGTGAGGCAATCTCTGCCCCATCTTCAGTGAGGATGATGAGTTCCTCGAACTTGGCTCCGGTAATGGTGATGAAATAACCATAAGATTGCCGTTCGACAACGCGAGCCTCGGGGTCCAGACAGCGAGCTGGGTCCACCAGGGTGTAGCCGCTGATGCCCCCCAAAAAGTGATAGTTCCACTCTTCACCGTAACCGTACTTGGCATAGAGCCGTTTCTCCTCGCCGAGTATGTCGGCGAAGCGCACGCCCGGTGCCAACATGCTGGTCACGTGAGCGCCAACTGCGCTCACGGCCTTGAAAGCATCTTGGATGTCCTGGGGCGGTTCGCCAAAGTGAACCAGGCGTGTAATATTGGCATGCACGCCCCATCGCCTCCCCGGCGGGTGGAGAAAGGCATAGCGCTGCAGGACCTTGTCGGTGGGTATTGGGTGACGATAGCGCCTGATGCGATCGTCGACCCCGACCATCAACGCGTCCAGGGTAATGCCGGCCAGGGTGTATTCGTATGCCAGCCGAGCGGCGATCTCCTGCTCGGTCATGCCTGGCTCCAGGTCTTTAGCAACCCGGGTTATGATCTCGTCGCTGCTTTTGCCCATCCATCTCAGACGCTTAAGATCAAGGTCAGTAAATGGATAGTGCAGATCGACGATCTCTGAGGCATACTGCCGCGCGCCTGGCAAGGGGAAGTCGGCACCAACGCGCATGCCGCGCGTCAATTGGGCGATCTTATCTTGCGGTGCTCCCTGGTGCCAATAGAGGGTCACCAGTTCATAGGCTTGATCAGGTACCTGCTCGGCGATAAATCGCTGCCCGTCCATATGGTGGGAGACCAGCCACTTATGAGTCTGGCTGATACCCACAAAGCCGGCCCCGATTTCGGTGGTCGTTACCACACGGTTATCGCCACCGGCTGTGATCCAGGCAAAGTTATCCTGGCGACCAAGAACCAGGACATCCAGCCCTTCTCTGTCCAGGAAGGCGCGAACTCGCCCCTCCTTTATCTTCACGTCCTCCAGAACTTCTTGATGCGTTCCAACCTGTTCCATATTCGAATCCTCCTACTATCTATAACTGGCAATAACAATTGTAGATGGACAACGATCTTGAATACTTGGCGCCTGGCAAGTAATTCAAGTCCTCAATGGCACCGATTACTCACTCCAATGACGGCATCAAGCTCGAGCGATCAGCTCCAGGGCCAAAATAATCCGAATATATCTGGCATCTCAGCCAGGAAAGAATTGGAGTTATCAGGTGTGACTAAGCCGATAGTTTTGGTTGTCCCCAGCTGCGGGCTACGAGCCAGGATGTTGGAGCGATAGTCGAGGGTCTCCATGGCAGTCAAGACACGCTTGGTCAGTGTCTCACTGACGGTTCGGCTACCATTGATGACGTGAGAAGCGGCGGTTATTGAGACACCTGCGGCCTGAGCCACATCCTTGGTGGTTGCCATGAACAGAGTCCGAAAGCGGGAAAGCAAACGTTTTAGCAAACGTTTGCGGCATTATATCATACTCCCGGCGTATGTGCCAATGAAGAATCAACTGACCAACTGACGGTCAATTGTCAGGGGCTTGACAAAGAAGGACGATTGCGGTATACTATTAGAGGTATGAGGTATGACCACAGCACTCATACTTGACCACTTCTTTCCCCTACTTGAGAGCAACCTGGGCTATGACCCATCTCAAACCTATGGGACAACGGAGAACCCAAACTATCACTGGCGATCAAATCATCCGGTTGATTAACCTGCGAGCTACGAATTACTGGCTCGGGGTTTGTTCTTTGTTTACCTGGCATGATCTCCCCTTTTCTGTACCTGATCTACAGTAGACTGAGTTAAGTGAGTAGATTCCCAACAAGATAGACTAACATTACCAGTCTTTTGGGGCTGAGAATGAAAGCATTGGTGCTTAAAGAGTACAATCACCTCGTCTACGAAGATGTTCCCAAACCGACTATTGGACCCGGCGAGGTGCTGGTACAAGTCAAGGCCTGCGGCATTTGTGGTAGCGACGTGCATGGAATAGACGGCAGTACCGGGCGACGGATTCCCCCCATCATCATGGGCCATGAAGCCGCCGGCGTGATTGCCGAGGTGGGGTCGGACGTCTCAGGCTGGCAGCCCGGCGACCGAGTTACCTTCGACATTGCTGTTTACTGCGGGCAGTGCTACTTCTGCCGCCGGGGCATGATCAACCTGTGTGATCACCGGCGTATTGTGGGCGTGTCGACCCCCGAGTTCCGTATGCAGGGTGCCTTCGCCCAATACGTAGCCATCCCCCAACAGGTAGTGTATCGCCTGCCGGATGGGCTGTCCTTCGAGCAGGCAGCCATGATGGAAGCGGTCTCCGTAGCGGCCCACGCCGTCGAACGCACCCCCATTTCCCTCCACGACACGGCGCTGGTCGTGGGTTCAGGCATGATCGGCCTGCTGATTATCCAGCTACTCAAGCTGGCGGGTTGCGGACAGATCATCGCCGTTGATGTCGAGCAAGATCGCCTGGACAAGGCGTGCGCTCTAGGCGCGGACGTGGGGCTCAGGTCAGGAGCCGACGACGTACCCGGGGAAGTGCGTGGCCGGACTGCCGATCGGGGCGCGGATATTGCTTTTGAGGTGGTTGGCATTACGCCCACGTTGCAGATGGCAGTCGCCGGCCTGCGCAAAGGCGGGGCCTTGACCCTGGTAGGCAATCTCTCGCCTGCAGTCGAATTGCCACTCCAGGAGACAGTTACCCGGCAACTCACTCTAATCGGTACGACCAACGCTGCCGGCGAGTCGGAAGCCTGCCTGGAGATGATGGCTTCCGGGCTTATCAATGTGTATACCTTGATCAGTGCTATCGCCCCGCTGGCCGAAGGGGTGGCTTGGTTCGAGCGCCTGTATAAGCGAGAGGCGGGTCTAGTGAAAGTCATCCTGGTGCCAAACGCCTGAACTGGTCTTGCGCATCGGCATGCCAACTGTCAGTCACGCAGAAACTGTACCGGAAGGTGAAAGGCGGCAGTACGGACGAGATAGACGGCTAGAAGGTACAGGTTTTAGAGAACGCGATAGGAGCAAACTCTTTGGTCGGCTGGCCTGACCTTGGACCAGGCCAGGCAAAGCTACCCCGGCAGCCAAGATAGGTTGGTCAAGTACATCAAAAAGGGAAAGGAGCTGCAGCACAATGGAAATTAGTCAAGATACGTTGTTGGAAATGTATCGCCGGATGGTGCGCATCCGGGAATTTGAGCTGGCCGCGATCGATCTGTTCAAGCGAGGTCAGGTGAAGGGAGCTGTACACCCTTACATCGGTCAGGAAGCATCCGGGGTGGGAGTCTGCATGGCTCTTCGCAAGGATGATTTGATCGCCGGGACGCACCGCAGCCACGGCCATAACATCGCCAAGGGCGCCGATAGCAAGCGTATGATGGCCGAAATCCTGGGCAAGGAGACCGGCTACTGCAAAGGGCGAGGCGGATCGATGCACATCGCGGCCTTCGAGACCGGAAGCCTGGGCGCCCTGGCCGTGGTCGGTTCGGGTATCCCCTTGGCGGTTGGGGCAGCGCTCGCCTTCAAGATGAGAGGCGAGGATCGGGTCACAGCGCCTTTCACCGGCGACGCAGGTTCTAACACCGGCAACTGGCACGAGGGGCTCAACATGGCCTCCATCTGGGATCTACCGGTCATCTTCGTCCTGGAAAATAACCAGTATGGCGTATCGACCAACATTCGCGACTCGGTCAACATCGATGATCTGTCCATTCGGGCCCAGAGTTACGGGATTCCGGGCGTTCGGGTTGATGGCTTTGACGTCTTGGCCGTGTACGAAGCCGCTGTGAAAGCAGTCGAACGGGCTCGCCGTGGAGAAGGCCCCACCTTGTTGGTGACCGAATCTTATCGGATCGAGGGTCACTACGCTGGGGAGCCGGAGGTATATCGCGAACGAGCTGAAGTTGACGAATATCGCAAGAAGGACCCCATTCCGCGCTTCCGTACATACCTTATTGCAGAGGAAAAGGCAAGTCAGGCCGAACTGGATACGATCGACGCCGAAATCAAGCAAGAAATGGTAAAGGCGGTCAAGTTTGCACGGGAGAGCCCGCAGCCAGACCCCTCAACAGCAATGGACTATATCTACGCATAGCGAGCACAAAGCGGGTTACCAATCCGCTTCACACGGGCAAAGACTATACACCAGCGTAAGGCAGGTTGTCAGCTCGCCCAACGCGAGGTTGACGCCCCACCCTACAAAGGTAATTATAGGAGACA
>JAHELX010000912.1 GCA_024643945.1 Anaerolineales bacterium | reverse complement strand
GACCCAGCGAAGGTAACACAAGTATTGCAAAGGCTAACGGCCCAGGATCTGTTGCGGGCAGTGGGTGAAGAGATGTCGCGCTACGAGTTCCAGGTGGATCTGGTGCGGTTGTGGATCGAGCGGTTCAAGTCGCTGGCCCAGGTGACTCAGGAGATACCGTGACTGGATTATAAGCCTGTATTAGCTTGATGCCTAATCGGGGACTACCCGCCTGTTCGAGGTCAATCTCTTTGGATTGGCCCGACTCACCCAACTGGTGCTGCCGTATATGCGGAAAAAGAAAGCTGGCAAAATTGTCAACATCACTTCAATGGGCGGCAAGATTTACACACCCTTGGGTTCGTGGTATCACGCAACCAGGCATGCGCTCGAAGGTTGGCCTGACTGCCTGCGTTTGGAACTGGCGCAATTTGGCATTGACGTGATCATCATCGAACCTGGAATCATCAAAACAGAGTTTGGGTCCGTAGTGGCGGGGCCAATGATGAAGCGATCGATATTGCCAATGACTCGCCATTCGGGCTCGCTGGCTACGTGGGAGGCGGTGACCTCGAACAGGAACTCCGACCAGCCGTCCTTTTCTCCCCCGACTCCATATGGATGAAGTATTTGCACCCTACGGGCCCAAGCCTGTGGCCGGGCGCTCGATTTGTGGCGGACGGTTGCCAAACTCCTCGAAGAGCTATCCGATAAGTAGCCAGCACAGGCCTAGCCCCCGACCAAGGTGATCTTTTCGTAACTCAAGTACATTGCTGCCGGCTCCTCGGAGCATCACTCCGTGTAGAAGGCTACTCCCACAGTCCCCGGCTCTGCGTGCGCTCCCACCACAGGACCACACTCCGCTTCTATCATTTCGACCGGGTCGAATCGCGCCTCCAATTCTTCCCTGAAACGAGCAGCTTCCTCCGGCGCAGCGACATTCAGGACCGACATGTGAATCCTACCCCTCCCGGCCAACTGAGCCTCAAGCAACTCACACACCTTCTGCAGCGCTTTGCGCCGCGTACGAACCTTGGCCACTGGCTTGACAATGCCGTCGCTGATCTCCAGGACTGGCTTCAAGTTCAGGGCCGAACCAAGCAGCTTGGCCGCAGCACCAATCCGCCCACCCCGACGCAGGTATTCGAAGGTGTCCACGATGAAGTACACATGCACCTGGTCAACCAGCGCTCGGGCGGCATCTGCTACCATCTGCAAGCTCTCCCCCGCCGCTGCTGCCCGCGCGGCGGCCAGGACACAGAAGCCCAGCATCATCGACACGCCCCGCGAGTCAACAATCTCAATCGGAATGTCCGCCAGGTTGGACGCCGCTGTCTGTGCAGAGTTCAGAGTCCCGCTCAGTTCATTGGACACCAAGACGGCAACAATCCCTTCCACGTCCTTCGACAGTTCAAGAAACAAGTCCTGAAAGTTGGCCGCACTGGGTTGCGAGGTGGTGGGGAAGTCCGATGAGGTTCGCAGCCGTTCATAGAAGCTGGAAGGGTCGATATCCACGCCATCCAGCCAGGTTTTACCCCCCATGATCAGGATCTGCGGGGCAACGTGAATGCCATACTCTTTCAGCAATCCAGATGGCAGGTCTGCCGTACTATCGGTTACGACGGCAACCCTTCGGCGTCGTTTTTCGGCCATTTTATCCTCCCGATGAGTTGTTGTATGGCCGGGCCAGCATTGGCTCAGTGCGCCCCAGTGCCCCCTCAAGGTGGTTTTGATAAGCCAGATTCAGCCCTATGGGCGTCCCCGTGATGGGGTACCAGTTCACTATGCGTCACCAGTATTACTGCCAGCAGGATAAGCGCGCCACCCAGCAGCGTGATCGGCTTGAGCATCTCCCCTAAAAGCAATGCAGCCAGCAAAACAGTGACCACTGGTTCCCAGGTGGAGAGCATGGCTGCATTCGTCGCGCCTATGCGCTCCAGACCGGCCAGGAAGGTCACGACTGGCAGCACGGTGGCGATCAGCACGATCGAGCCTATTACCGCCCATCCCGCTCCGCTTGCCGGCAGATGTGGCCCGCTTGCCAGCATCAGAAGGCCGGACATAGCACCAGCAGCGGCAAAGATCACGCCGGACGACTGGATGGCCGAGACTTGCTTCATCGCCGATGGCGTCCATGCCCATAAGCTGGAGCAATGCCAAGCCGCGCGGCAGAGACTCGCGACGGGCAGCGAGCAGGACGGCCATCAGCACTGCAGACAGCGAGAAACGAAGGAATAAGATCGTAAGGGCGTCCATCCCATCCGCATACGCATAGCGGCCAAAGATGGCCAGCGTGCCGAAGGACGCAGCGGAGGCGACGACCAGGACAATACCGGCCAAAGGATTCATAGAGTCAATCCCACTCTGAACAGGCGGCCCCTAGCCAGGCATCACATGACAGATTCAGGCAACTGGGTAGAGTTCGTCCGCCAGCCAGGAAATGCCCAGGTCGGCCAATTTGGCTGGAGTTGGTACGCCGTCGGCTGTCCAGCCGTTCAGTTGATAGTAGAGATTCAGGGCCGCCTCAAATTCGTCGGGATCTATCGTCACTCCGGACGTAGGACCAGTCCCCTT
>JAHELX010000911.1 GCA_024643945.1 Anaerolineales bacterium | reverse complement strand
ACGGCCTACCTGGACCTGGCCTACGATCAAAACGGCGACATCGCCCAGTTGCGCTTCGAGGCCGGTGTGGAAAGCCGCATGGACGTGAGCCAGCTACCGGCCGATTTCTGGTCGAGCGACTGGATCATCGTCGGGACCGGCCCTCGGCGCTACCAGACATCGGTGGTTGTCCGCGCCGATGAGCTTGGTCGCTCGGTTGCCCTCTCCACTCAGCGCGAGTTCCACGGGGAATGGGAAGGAGTGCTGCCAGTCCTTCCCCACCTGGACCTACTGTTCATCAACAGTGGCGAAGTAGTGGATCTGCGCGGAGACCCGTTCCCCGTCGGGCTGGACGCGCTGCGCGCCGCCAACCCACGCCTGGCGTGTGTGGTGACGTGCGGGCCGCGCGGGGCATTTCTTCTCCAGGGCAAATGGCTGTACCGGGTGGCTGCCTGCCCCGGCCCACTCGTCAACACCACCGGTGCCGGGGACGCTTTTGCTGCCGCATGGCTTTCGACCTTCGCCCGCACGACAGACCCTGGCTACGCGCTTCAAGCCGCCTCGGTGGCGGCGTCGTTGGCGCTGCGCGGCCTGGCCCATACCGCCCTGCCCCGTTGGGATCAGGTTGAAAGCATGCTGGAGGAGTGTAGCCAGAAGCCGCCTGTTGAGAGTTGGCCTGTCGATTCGACTGAGGCACAGACTGTCCTGGCTGTTGAAGACACGCACTGCCACCGCGCGTTGGAGCGACAGGTTGCACGGTCATAATCAGGCTTGCCAATCGCCGGGGATTGTGGTAAACTGACAAATGTAAGCCCCCGTAGCTCAGTGGATAGAGCGGCGGCCTCCGGAGCCGTGCGCGGGCGTTCGAGTCGCCCCGGGGGTACCAAGCACTTGTTCATGAATAACTTCGCACTTTGAAATGGAAACTAGGCGTAACATCGCCACAAAAATACGAAGTGGTTTTTGAACAAGTACTAAGCAAGCCTCGACTCATTGGCCGAGGCTTTTTTATATGCAATCCGCTGGGGTCAATCTTCGTGCACCGGCCGGCTGAAATCGCCCGCCATGTACCAGTCGGTTCCAGCCCCGGTTGTATTACAACCGGCCAATTCCAGTTGGTTCTTTAAGATCTGCCGGTCCCGAGGACTCCCGGTGAAATCTATGATATATCTGCCGGCAATGTCACTAAAGGGGCGAATGGGGCCGCCGATGTGCACCAGTATGGTTCTGTCTGGGAAACGGCCGAAGGCCATACCGGCTTCAAAAACCACGTTCAGCCGAGGCTGCGGCGTCTCCTCTATTTCATATATGGGATCTCCCTTGCGTTGAAAACGCTTGCGGAGGCACCCCTTGTCGTCCCCGGTCAGGATAACGACGACAGCCTGGGCCTCGTTGAACGCCACATCTAAGATTTCGGAAATATGTGCCGAAGGACGTCCAACGCTATGCATAGCCTGGCTCCATTCGATGGGATGCAAATGAAGAGCCCGAAGAAAATCAAACAGGGCATTGCGTGCCCTGAGACTGCGTCCATAGACCACGAAGACTTTGCGATCATCTGGCATAGGACCCCCCTACTTTTTAGGCTTGCGCCCACACACGGCAAAACCTGTGACCGCACCAAAGAAGCGATTGCTTTGGCTGGCTTGCTCCAGGCTCTCTGTCCATGCGGAGGCCTCGGAAGTTGACACTACGCCTGCATTCTGCGCCCGCTGGGCGTTCCGTCGCAACCCCCAGAGACGGTCTGCCAATGTAAAGTTGGTGAGAGGAACAGCACCCGCTGCCACCCCAATCTTCGTCAGGCCACACGCTCGGAAGAGATTGGGGAGTTGGCGTCCAATCCAGCCGTTGCGAACCATCTGATCACATATGAAGTTGGCGATCTTCCGGGTCGTCGCGCGGTCAGCAACATCAACTACCAGCGTTTCCCAATCGGGCTCTATCACCACAATTCGTGCTCCCGGCCTGGCAACGCGGACGATTTCGGCCAAGGCTTGCCGGGGATCTTCGAGATGCTGGAAAACCCGATCTGCTCGACAACAGTCGAAAACGTCCTCATCGAAAGCCAGATGATGCACATCACATAGGTGGAATGCCACCGGCAGCGTTTTACCTGCCCCGCGCCGGCGTGCCTCGCCGACCATTGCCGCATCGTTGTCTACGCCTACAACCCTGCCAGTATGCCCCACCCATTGAGCCAGCATCCGCACATCGTCACCAGGCCCACAGCCAACATCCAGAACCCAATCGCCATCTTGCACATCGAGCAGTTCGAAGGATTGCCGCTTATATGCCTGACCGAATACGGTTGCACTTAGCGTGTCCAGGTAAAGCAAGCGGTCTGGAGCACCTGTCGGACTCAGCGTGGACCAGGCTTGTTCACGTGCTTGCCGTTCATCTTCTACACCACACGTTGATTCATCTTTGATCAGATGTTTATCCCCCTCTACAAAAGGCGTCTGAACCACAAAGTGCAGGTAATCCTCTGTGCTGTTTACAAACGCATGCACCTCGCCGGGCTCAACCACCAGGATGTCACCCGCTTTCAGCTCTATCTTTCGCCCATCAACGACC
>JAHELX010000211.1 GCA_024643945.1 Anaerolineales bacterium | reverse complement strand
TAACTACTACATAGCTATCGGTGAGGGCATTAAGGACAAAGCCGCCCAACTCGGAGTCGAAACCTTTATGCTTGCTCCGCAGAGCGGCTCCGATATTGAGGGCCAGATGGGGATGATCCAGGACGTGCTCACGCAGAAGGTGGATGCCATCATCCTGTCCACCCACGACGAGAACGCCGCTGCGCCCCTGGTGAAGAAAGCAGTTGACAAAGGCGTCGCCGTTGTCATCGTCAACTCAGACATCGCCAACTTCCCGACTGCGGTACACGGTGTAGTCGGCTACAGCCAGCGCAGGGGCACTTACAAGGAAGGCATGTACGTAGCTGGGATGTTCCACGGCGAGGCCAAAGTAGGGGTCCTGGAAGGGTTGCCTGGCTATCACTCCACCGAGCGCATTGGCGGCTATCTCGATGCCTTTGCGACTTTCCCCGGGATGGAGGTCGTAACCAGCTTGCCAACTGAATGGAACGTGGAAACCGGCAACTCGGCGATGATGGATATGCTGCAGGCTCACCCCGAGATAGAGGTCGTGGTCACCGCCAACGACTATATTTCTATCGGCGCGGCCAAAGCGGCCGCAGCTCTTGGCCGCACCGACGTCGCCAACTTCGGCAATGACGGTGACACCACTGGCCTGGAAGACATTGCTGCCGGACGCTGGACGGCAACGGTGAACACCACGCCCTTTGTCATGGGCCAGGTTGTACTTCAGGTAACGATGGATTGCCTGAACGGAGTTTACCCGGGTGGCTGGACGGAAACACCCACGGTCATCGTTGACCAAACGAATGTTATGGAGTATCTCTGCCACCCAGAGAATCTGTACCCGAAGCCGTCAAAAGAATACCCATGCCCATAGAAGTGGGGCTTAGGTAATCTCAATTGAAAGTCCCGGCCATGGCACTCGCCCGTGGCCGGGGCTAACCTGGGCTGGATAGAAGGATAATGCTATGAACCACCGGCAACCACCGCTCTGGGAGCTCCGGGGCATATTTAAAGCGTTTCCCGGCGTTCAGGCGCTGGATGATGTCTCCTTGACCATAATGACTAACCAGGTTCATGCCCTGGTGGGCGAAAACGGGAGCGGCAAATCTACTCTGGCCAAGTGCCTGGCCGGTGCTCATCAACCCGAAACGGGCCAGATGCTACTGAACGGCAGACCTGTGGTTTTCAACCACCCCATCGAGGCCAGGGCACACGGTGTAGCAACCATCTATCAAGAATTCTCACTTGTTCCCACCCTCACTGTCGCCGAAAACATCTTCCTGGGACGTCCACCGCGAAAGTCCGGTACTCGCCGCATCGACTGGGATACCATGCGGCAACAAACCGTCGAGACATTGGAGCAACTGGACATCTACATTGATCCCGATATGGTGTTGAGAAACCTGTCGGTGGCCGAGCAGCAACTGGTCGAGATCGCCAAGGCCATCTCATTGGAATCCACCCTGCTCATTATGGACGAACCAACCGCTGCGCTGGGCCTGGCCGAAACCAAACGGTTACTGGAACTCGTCAGGAGACTGGCAGCTCAGGGCAAAGCCATTCTTTACATTTCTCACCGCTTGGACGAAGTCTTTGAAGTAGCCGACGTGGTCACAGTCCTCAAAGATGGCCACTTGGCGGCAACCCGCCCTGTCTCACAATTCAAGATGAACGACGTAGTGCGCATGATGATCGGTGTGGACATTGAACAGCACTACCCAAAGACATCTAATACCCAGCCAGTCCCTTGTCTGGAGGTTGAAAACCTGTCAACCGAAGAGGGCGTCAACAGCGTCAGTTTCACTATCAACGTCGGTGAAGTCTTGGGGTTGGGAGGGATGGTGGGTTCCGGCCGAACGGAAATCGCCCGCGCGCTCTTCGGCCTCGACCGACACACGGGCGGGACCGTTCGTTTGTATGGCCGATCTGTCAACTTTTCATCCCCGCCCGAAGCGATTGCTGCTGGTGTGGGCCTGGTACCTGAGAACAGGAAAGCCGATGGCCTGTTCTTTAATTTCGAGGGTCCTCAGAATATTACTATCTCGCGCCTGGCTGAATTGGTCACCGGGCTGTTCTTGAACTTGGGGCGTGAACGACGTTATGGCCGTGAGTACGTTGAGAAACTCAACATCACCCCAACCGCGCTGGAGCGATCGGTACAATTCCTGTCCGGCGGCAACCAACAGAAAGTTGTCATCGCCCGCTGGCTCTTCTCCCAGGCCACGTTGCTGATCCTTGATGAACCGACACAGGGCGTTGATATCGGGGCCAAGTTCGAGGTGTATAAAGTCATCAATGAGCTAACCGCTCAGGGCATCAGCATTCTACTCATCAGTTCCGATTACCCTGAATTGCTGGCGATGAGTGATCGGGTGGCTGTAGTGCGTGATGGACGTATCCTGCACATTGCGGACGCCCACCAGTTGAGCGAATATCAGCTAATGGTGATCGCATCGGGAGCAGGACCGGGCAATCTCATGTAAAGCAGAAAACTCTATGCCGGGAGATGATAACCATGCAAAGCGTTACCAAGTTTTTGCGTTCGGCTGTGGCAGGGCCATTGACGGCTCTTCTTATAGCCGTAATCGTCGTCAGTCTGACTACAGACCGCTTCCTCACGCCCGAGAACCTGTCAAACGTTTCGTTGCAGGTCAGCACTGTGGCCATTGCGGCAATCGGGGCAACGTTGGTCATCCTGACAGGAGGCATTGACCTCTCGCCGGGTTCCACTGTGGCCCTCATCACGTGTATGCTCGCCATCCTGGTGAAGAACAACGGCGTACCGGTTCCGCTGGCTGTTCCGATTATTCTGTTATTTGGAGCCGCCCTGGGATTCGTCAACGGTGCCCTGAGCGCCTATGGCCGCATCCCTCCCTTCATTGCCACTCTGGCCACAATGAGCGCTTACCGTGGACTCGCCTTTCTCGTTACCAAGGGCTCACCGATTTTTTCCGTCTCGCCGGCGCTTGAGCCTATGTTCTACGGGCGCTTCCTCGGCATACCTCTACCGTTTTATTACGTCGTTGTCTTCTACTTCCTTGCTTCGGTATTTCTGCGCAACACGGCCAGCGGTCGGGCTATTTACGCCGTCGGCGGCAATGAGTCGGCGGCACGTCTATCGGGCATCCACGTCAACCGGACACGACTTTTGGCGTTTGTCCTTGCCGGCCTGACCGCTGCCATCGCCGGGGTACTGATGACCGCCCGGCTGGACTCTGGCTCGCCTAACTATGGACAGGGGATGGAACTTGCAGCCATTGCGGCCGCCGTAATCGGCGGTGCCAGCCTGGCCGGAGGCTATGGAAACATTGTCTCCACTCTTTTTGGAGCTATGACTGTCGCCGTTGTGCAAAATGGTCTGAACTTGAATGCCGTGCCAGCAGCCTGGCAGGAGATCACGCTGGGACTGATCATCGTCCTGGCGGTTGGCCTGGATATGTGGCGCTCCGACGTCGGCCGAAGTATTACCCAACTGGCGCCACTCATCACGCGGAAGGAAGTGGCCGAGCGCCAGCCGGAATTATCAAGTCAAAAAGGAGACAGGTAGAAAATGTACACCCACGGAAGAAAACAGGGCTGCCGCATCAGCCTGGACTACACTTACAAGGGGATGCGGATCGCCTACCTGGCGAATGAGGTGCTACAAGTTGGCGTGCTGTTGGACAAAGGTGCGGACATCTTTGAATTTACCTACAAACCCCGCGACCTTGACTTTATGTGGCAATCGCCCATCCCCATGCGACCTCCCTTCGTCGCCACCAGCGCGCTGCCTGAGGGGGCTTTCCACGACTATTACTACGGCGGATGGCAGGAAGTATTGCCATCCGCAGGGTGGGCCTCGGAGCCTTACATGGGGACCTATCAGGGCTTGCACGGCGAAGCCTCACTCCTGCCCTTTGAAGCCGGTATCGCCGAGGACACTCCCGAACACGTCGCCGTACGCACGCGCGTACGCTTATACCGCTCACCGCTGACGCTCGAACGTACGATGTCATTGAAGCGAGGCGTTGCCGCACTGTTCATTCACGAGCGCCTCGTCAATGAATCAGTCGGCGAATTCGCCATTATGTGGGGACATCACCCTGCTTTCGGAGAACCATTCGTCGACGATAGTTGCGTGGTTCAGGCGCCGGCCAAAAAGGTGGAAGTATTGGCTTTCCACCCGAACGATCTATGGGAACCCGGTGATGACTACGATTTCCCCATGGTCAAAAACCGACGCACTAGTCAATTGCAAGATATCACCCGCGTCTTGCCTAAAGAAACCCGCTCTGTGGATGTGGTCTTCTTCAAGGAATTGACTGAAGGGTGGTATGGCCTGACCAATCAAAATTTGGGGGTGGGCTTCGGTATGGCCTGGGATAAAGACCTGTTCCAGTATCTCTGGATGTGGCAGGTCTATGGCGGGCACGACGATTATCCGTGGTATGGACGAACATACAACTGCGCACTCGAACCATTCACCAGTTACCCGCCGGCCGGTGTCAAGAACGCCATTGACAACGGAACCGCCTTGATTATGAAGCCGGGTGAAGTGATAGAGACGGAGTTAGTTGCTGTCGCTTACGAAGGGGAAGGTGTTAAGCGTGTTAACCGCAATGGCACAGTCGAGCAGTGAGGGACATCTGATTTATGCTTTGAGTTGAGTCTGAGTTCTGCTAGATACTCCGCTAAAGGCGCATTCATTGCCACTGCCCGTGCCTTGATCCGAGGATCAGAGGACGGGCAGCGTTAGATTTATCCTGACCGCGCAAATTCTGTTAAGTCTCGGCCTGCTTTGCTAGCTTAAGGCTGAGGAGTACCCTATCTACGTCTATCGACGGCATTAACACGAGTCGGCTTGATCTTATACATCACCCGCACCTGACTTGGTCGGCGGAACGGAAATCTGTCTGCGCCCAGGTATTTTTGGGCGAGAGCATCAATGTGGGCTTCAGCTCCCTCTTCGGTGATTTCTTCGACTATGCCGCGTACCTCAATCCAATGCCAGACACTTTCTGGATTGATCAGTAGCAAAGTCACTTGTGGGCGCTCCCGCATATTTTTGTCCTTAACCCGGTCCTTACTTGAGTTCACTCGCACGTAGGTGCCATCGTAATCACACCAGACCGGGTTGACCTGGGGTTGGCCATTGGGCATAATCGTCGCCAGGCTGGCAATGACTGGTTTCTCAAATAACTCTTTGTGACTATCAGGAATCTGGTTTGACATATTTTGTTTCCTCCTCAGACTCCCACATACTTTGAATAGAGGGAACGCGCTACCGTCTCGTCGTCCGTGCCTTTGATGATGGCCCTGGCATCGGCAAAGAGGGTGACTTCGTATCCATCTACTTCGAAGCGGACCAGGTAGTCGTTGGATGCAGTGACCTGGCTCACCGCCCGAAGCCTCTCGGCCACGTCAGCCAGCGCCATTTGCCGGGCGTTGGGCACGCGGATTTGCACCGCGTCGCGTCCGCAAAGGCTCGCCGCTTGCGCGCCTGATGCGCGCTCCAGGAATTCGTACTCGCCTCGGCCGCAGGTGGGACAGTCGGAACGGGGCGGGCCGCTGTCGAAGACGTCGAAGGTGTTGTCCCACAAGTCCACATGGATGATACCCTGGTTGCGTTCTCCTGTGCCCACCAGTAGCTTGATACCCTCAGCGACAGCGATGCCAGCAACTACGGTCACGATGGGATTTACAATGCCGGCTGTGTCGCAAGTAGCAGTGGCCCCAGGCGGCGGCGCGTCGGCGAAAAGGCAGCGCAGGCAGGGGGTCTGATGGGGAATAATGGTCATTGTCATGCCATAGCTGGACACCACACCACAGTAAACCCAGGGAATGCCGTGCTTGACAGACACGTCATTGACGATATACCGGGCCTCGAAATTGTCAGTGCCGTCCATCACCAAATCGGCGCCAGCCAACAACTCTTCTGCATTCTCGGCGTTCAGGTCGGCGACGAGGCCGGTAATTTCTACCTGGCTGTTGATGCGGCGTAGCTTGTGCTCGGCGGCGATCGCCTTGGGCAGGTTGGCGCGCAGGTCGTCCTCGTCGTAGAGAATCTGGCGTTGCAGATTGTTCAGCTCGATGAAATCACGGTCAATGAGGGTCAGATGGCCCACTCCGGCACGGACCAGCCGATCGGCGATGGCGGTACCATCCGCTCCGCAGCCAACCAGCACGACCCGAGCTTTCAGTAATTTCTCTTGCCCATCTTTCCCAATGCCGGGAAAGATGAGCTGGCGAGCGTAACGAGCAGTATCCTTTATCATTACTTCTCTATACTCTCCGTCAACCATTCAATAAAGGCGTCGAAGGTCATAGGGGCTGTCGTTAAAGCTAAATTTCGATTCGCATCATGCTGGTGAGGAACTTCCTCATGAAAATGGGATTTCCAGTCCACTCCATATTGCAGTTTAACAGCCAGAGTATCTGGGCTATTATCAAATCCATGCACGAGCTGATTCTCGCGATCCAACAAGTAGTAGGCATAACGTACGCTGCCATCGGTCCGGTGAACCTCCGATACAATTGTCCGATAGCTGCCCCATTGTCCCTCCAGATCAATTAGCGCCCGGCGCAGACTCACATCGTAGCGAATAATGTGGACTTCTATCAATACCTGCCGTACCTTGTCAATTAGGGTGTCGAAATGCTCTCCAGGCGGCCAAGCCATTCGGACAATTCCTCAACATAGTATTCCCAGGCATTGAAGTCACGTTCCCAGGTTGGGTGCGTGTCCCGTAGATTTTCTACAAATTCATCGTCAGTGGTCACGCGGGCGTAGAACACTTCATAGGGTAGCCCATACTTAGTCTGAAAAGCTAGGATTTCGTGCTGCAGTTTTCCAATTCGCTCACCAATCTGCTCGACAGCATAGCGGCGTATAGCTTCTTCAAGCGTCTCTTCCAGATTTCCCAGAGCTTTTAGAACATCTACATATTTTGAATCAATTGCCAGCGCTGCCATCATGTCCCTCTCCAATCAGGCCCAAACATTGCCTGCGCCGAAGTAATTATGTTAACAAAACGTCTGCACCCGCCCTGTCCGGTCCTGGATCCCTTTGTAGCAAAACTCCCAGCTATCCCGCACAATTGCCGCTTGCTTTTCCAGATTCGAAAGTCATTGTACATCATGCCCAGTCAGCGGTCAACTCATCCGAAACTCGCTAATGGACGAATGACCAATCAGTGGGGTAGTGAGGTAATGGCCCCGAAGGACACGTCCCATTGGCCCCTATGAGAGAAAAGGACGAAAGGCGCGAAAGGAACAACGACTGCTTATCTCTTGTCGGCGGTAGTCACTGTCTCTTCGTCCAGAATCTCCAACGGCTCTTGCAGGAAGCGTTTGGGTCCCTCCTCTGCCAGCGACCAGACACCCGCATGGGAAGGGCGCCCCTCGTGGACAGAGACGATGAGGTAATACGATCCCTCCCAGGCCCAGGTGATATCGGTCTGCGAGGGGATAGCCGGCCAGTCAGGGTGGGAATGGTAAAAGCCGATGATGCTTGATCCCTCACCGTCGGCTTGCTTCTCGAGCTGCACGAATTCTTTGGGATCCATCTGAAAGCGGTCGGCGCGCTCGGTGTTGAGGTTGGTCCCCCGCACCACCCGATGAACGAGACCTCTTGCGTCAAACATCCCCACCAGAAAGCCGAAGCACTCGTAGGGATAAGTCTCTGCGGCGTGGGCATAAATTTGCTTGAGGTGTGCGTCGGTAATTCTCATTTTTCAGCAACCAGTAACCTTCATCTCCAATCTCTAATCTCTGTTTTTCAACCCGGTAACCGCTCTGCAGGGATGACAAAAGGCAGCAGCTCCGACGGCGACGCCGTGAGCAGCGTGGTCGTGCCAAAGGTCTTGTCCAGCGCCTGGGCCAAATCGGCGACAAGGTCATCCACATTCTCGATGCCCACGGCATACCGCACCAGCGTGTCGGAAATGCCAATTTCAGCTCGCTCCTCGCTGGAAAGCTCGTAATAGCTGACCAGGGCCACCTGCCCCACCAGGCTCTCCACCCCGCCCAGACTGGGACCGATGTAGGGGATTTGTAGCGCATCGACGAAGCGCCCCGTCGTTTCCAGGTCGGCGTCCAGTTCAAAGCTAATCACACCGCCAAAGCCACTCATCTGCTCGCAGGCGGTCGCGTGATCGGGATGGCTGGGCAGACCGGGATAGTAAACGCGCCGCACGACAGGGTGTCTTTCCAAAAAGCGCGCTACCTTCAGGCCGCTGTCATTCTGGCGGGCCAGGCGCAAGTCCAGGGTCTTCAGGCCACGTAACAGCAGGTAAGCGGTGTTGGGATCGCAGATGGCGCCGACCATTCCCTGCGTCTCACGCAAACCGGCGATCATATACTCCGAACCGATGACGACGCCCGCCAACAAATCGTTGTGGCCGCCCAGGTATTTGGTGGCGCTGTGGACCACAAAGTCCACGCCGAACTCCAGCGGACGTTGGTTAATCGGGGTGGCAAAGGTACTGTCTATGATGGTTTTCAATCCGTGCCGACGGGCGATTTCAACCAGCCGCGGCACGTCTATCACCCGCAGGTAGGGGTTAGTCGGCGACTCTGACAGGATGACGCGCGTGTTGGGACGGATGGCTGCCTCTAACGCTTCGTAATCGCCTACCGGCACCTGGGTAGCCTCGACGCCGTAGCGACTGAGAAACTTCATAATGAATTGTCGCGTGCGCCGGTAACAGTCGTCAGTCATCAGTACGTGTGACCCGGCTGCCAGCAGTGTGAGCATGGTGGTGGTAACGGCTGCCATTCCGCTCGAGAAAAGGAGCGCCGCTTCGCCACTATCCAGATCGGCTAACTTGCGCTCGACGGCAGCCACGGTAGGGTTGCCGTAACGGCCGTATTCCGTCCGATCGGTTTCGTCGCCCCACATGCGGGCTTCCATGAAATCCACCAAGTCATTTGTGTTGGCAAAGGTGAATGTGCTGGTCTGGACGATGGGCGTGATCAGCGCATGATGTGGCTTAACCCGCGTTTCGCCAGCATGAACAGCTCTAGTTGAAAAACCGTCGCCAAATATCATCCCGATCTACCTCCCAGGTAATAAGAAAGCCTCTCACCCATCCATATGTGAGAGGCTTTTGGCGGATAAGTTTGGACCGAATAAAAAAGCCTCTTCTGAAAGAAGAGGCTGGCAGCACCGTCGCCTACGACCTCTCATCTTCCAGAAATACTTCTGCCGGAATTGGCACCTGGAATCATCTTTGCCAGCTAGACCATCGTTCTTTTACTTTCTAAGCCATAATGGGCGGCTTCACCAAGAACGACGCATCTCTAGACAACTCTGGTTGCCGGGGCTTCAAAGGGCCGGTCCCTCCACCCCTCTGGATGAGCGTCTGTTAGGTTATGAAATTGTTGGGGCGATAGTATCATACATTTGGGATTTTGTCAAGCAC
>JAHELX010000210.1 GCA_024643945.1 Anaerolineales bacterium | reverse complement strand
CACAGCGAGTGAAGAATCCCCGGCGACTCAATGGAGATTCTTCGGCTTCGCCTTCCCCAGAGGGGACCCTAGTGGCAGAATGACATGCGATGATGCGGGAACTTATATTTTTACGAGTCCTTAGTATTGAGTATCCTGATATTTCAACGAATGGGAGAGAAAATCCATGCCTCAAAATGAGCTGGAAGTCCACGATCCTGAGGTCCTGGCCCGAGCGCGGGCAGTGCTAGATGCCTGCCAATCCGTACAGGAAATGCAACAAGCCGTACTGGATGCGGTAGCCCGGAACGAAGAGTGGCGTGGCCAACGCTGTATCAACTTGCTGGCCCCTGAGGCGCCCACCAGCCCGACAGCCCGGGCGCTTTTGTCAAGTGAGGTCGGCATTCGTGCCGCAGAAGGACATATTGGCGCTGTGAACCGCTGGTTCGTGGGAACCAAGTACATTGACGAAATTGAGGCCCTGTGTATCGAGCTGCTCAAGCAGGTCTTTCGCACCCGCTACGCCGATCACCGGCT
Source organism: Anaerolineales bacterium (assembly GCA_024643945.1). Next base: position 8,892 of record JAHELX010000210.1, on the reverse strand, counting down.
GATGGGCAGTATGCTCGGCAATATGGCTGTATACGCCGCCCTCACCCAACCAGGCGATGTCATCATGAGCGTGGCGCAACCGTTTGGCGGTCATTCCAGCAATCGCCTTGATGGACCAGCCGGCGTGCGCGGATTGAAGATTGTCGACGTTCCCTTCGACCCGACTGAACTGGAAGTCGACCTGGATCTGTTCCGCAAGATGGCCCCGCTTGTACGGCCCAGGGTGCTTGCCTTGGGTCTGTCCATGACACTTTTCCCTTTTCCTGTCCAGGCCATGCGCGATGTCTTGGCCGAATGGGGCGGGTATATCTTTTTCGACGGCGCGCACCAACTGGGCCTGGTCGCCGGCGGTCAATTCCAGGACCCTATGCGTGAAGGGGTAGCGGTATTGACCGGATCGGCGGGAAAGACGTTTAGCGGCCCCCAGAGCGGCATCATCCTTTGGGATGACCCGGAACTTACTGTGCCAATTACTGATGCGATCTTCCCGACCCTGGTTGCCACGCATCAAGTCAACCGGGTGGCAGCCTTGGCCGTATCTGCCGCCGAGATGCTGGCTTTTGGTGAGATATATATGCGCCAGATTGTGCGTAACGCTCAGGCCTTGGGGGCCGCGTTACACCAGCGGGGCATCCCGGTTCTGGGCGCGCACAAGGGTTATACCCGGACGCAACAAGTCATCGCTGACGTGCGCCAGTTTGGCGGTGGCCTGGAAGTCGCCCGGCAATTGGCGCGAGCCAACATCATCACCAACAAGAACTTAATCCCTGACGACAAACCGGAAGATTGGGATCGCCCCAGCGGCTTGCGCATGGGTACCATCGAAGTAACCCGTTTAGGCATGCGCGAGAAAGAGATGGAGACGATTGCTGACTTTATGGCGCGTATCTTGATTGAGAAAGCTGCCCCTGAGGATGTAATGGAGGACGTGGTCGACTTCAGGTTGCCCTATCAAACCATGTACTACTGCTTTGATAACGGCCTACCGCCCACTTAAAGTATTCCTATGTCTCAAGCTGGCTTTATCAACCATGTGCTGAGTTCATTCCGCAGGCGGCCCACAGCCCCGGGCGAGGGGGACGGCGCCCCAGAGCGCCTGGTGCGGGTGGGTTGTCCGGCCCATAACTGCGGCGGGCGCTGCCTGCTGGTGGCTCACGTCAAAGATGGGGTCATTACCCGCCTGGACGCGGACGACCGCCCGGATTCGCTGGCCGCCCCGCAGTTGCGGGCCTGCGTGCGCGGGCGGGCCTACCTGCGCCGCCAGTATCACCCCGGCCGGCTCCAATACCCGCTGAAACGCGTGGGTGAACGCGGCGACGGCAAATTCGAAGGTATCTCCTGGGACGAAGCCCTGGACACGCTGGCCGCCCACATGCGCCGCGTCCAGGAAACCTACGGCAACAGCGCCTTGTTCGTGCCATACGGCACCGGCAGCTATAACCAGCTCAACGGCTCGCAGACCGCGCGCCGCCTGATGAATCTGTTCGGTGGCTGCCTGGGCATCTACAACAGCTATAGCTGGGCCGCCATCAACATCGCCACCCCGTACGTGTACGGCACCCTGCAGACCGGCAACCAGCGCCAGGACTGGCTGAACGCCAGGACCATCCTCATGTGGGGCTGGAACCCGGCCGAGATGCGCGACGGCACCAACAGCGATTTTTTCGTCAAGCTCGCCCGCCAGAAAGGGGCGCGTGTTGTCTGCATCGACCCGCGTCACACCCTGAGCGCCGCCAGCCTGGCCGACGAGTGGATCCCCATCCGCCCCGGCACCGACGCAGCCATGATGAGTGCCATGGCCTACGTCATGATCACCGAAGACCTGTTCGACGCCGAGTTCGTGCGCACTCACTGCGTCGGCTTCGACGGGACCCAGATGCCGGCCGGCGCCGAGCATGCCGAAAGCTACCGGGATTACATCCTGGGAACCCGCGACGGAATCCCCAAGACCCCCGAGTGGGCCGAAAAGATTACCGCCGTGCCGCGCCAGGCCATCGCCCGCATCGCTCGCGAATACGCCAGCATCAAGCCGGGCGTGCTGTACCAGGGCTATGGCATGCAGCGGCGCGCCTACGGCGAGCAGGTGGTGCGAGCCGGCTGCGTGCTGGCAGCTATTACCGGCAATGTGGGCGTCCCCGGCGGCTGGGCCAGCGGGCTGGGCTTGCAAGCTCCGGATGGCGGGCCATTGTGGAACGTCTTTCCGGTGGGCGAGAACCCGGTTAAGGCCAGCATCCCCGTTTTCCTGTGGACCGAGGCCGTGCTGCGTGGCAGGCAGATGACGCGTGCCGATGGCATCATCGGCACCGACCGGCTGGACAACGACATCAAGCTGATTTACGCCGTGGCCACCAATGCCCTGATCAATCAGCATGCTAATATCAATCGCACCGCCCAAATCCTGCGCGACGAAAGCCGGGTGGAGTTCATCGCCGTGCAGGACAACTTTCTCACCCCAACCGGCCGCTTCGCCGACCTGGTGCTGCCGGCCTGCACCCAGTTCGAGACCTGGGGCGTGGAAGATGGCTGGAAATACGGGGATGAACTGATCCTCATGCCCAGGCTGGTCGAGCCGCCCGGTGAGACCAAGAGCGACTACCGCATCTGCGCCGAATTGGCTGAACGTCTGGGCATCGGCACTGGGTACACCGAGGACCGTGACGAGCGCGGCTGGGTCGAGTGGATCCTCGATCGCTACCGCGAGACCCGCTTTCCGGGGCTGCCCGCGCTGGACGAGTTCGAAGCCTCCAACGTCGGCGTGTACGCGGAACCCGTTACGCAGCCGGCGGTGGCCCTGGCCGATTTCCGCGCCGACCCCGAGGCACACCCGCTGGACACCCCCTCAGGTAAGATTGAGCTCTTCTCGAAGCGTCTATATAATATGGGGAATCCGGACGAGATCCCGGCGGTGCCCAAGTATATCCAGGAGTGGGAAAGCCCCTTCGGATCGGAAGCAGAGCAATATCCGCTGCAGGCCATCGGCCATCACTACATGCCCCGCGTGCACTCGACCCACGACAACGTGGACTGGCTGGAGGAAGCCTTTCCCCAGCGGGTCTTTATCAACGAGCTGGACGCGGGGGAGCGCGGCATTGCCGACGGCGACCTGGTCAAGGTCTATAACCAACGCGGGGCGACGATCCTGCCCTGCCGCGTGACCCGGCGTATCTTGCCGGGCGTGGTGGACATCCCGCAGGGGGCCTGGTGGACTCCGGACGAGAACGGGGTTGACCGGCGCGGCGCGGTCAACGTGCTCACCTCCGAGCGCTGGACGCCGCTGGCCTTCGGCACGGCGCAGCACACCATCATGGTGCAGGTGGAGAAAGTCTAGGATGAAACAGTACGCTTTCTATTTTGATGCATCGGCCTGCTCGGGCTGCAAGGCCTGCCAGGTAGCCTGCAAGGACAAGCACAACTTGCCGCTGGGCGTTCTGTGGCGGCGGGTGTACGAGGTGGCGGGCGGCGGCTGGACGCGCAGCGGCGCGGCCTGGGTGTCGAGCGTGTTCGCCTATAACCTCTCCCTGGCCTGCAACCACTGCCAGCAGCCCATCTGTGCCGAGGTCTGCCCGACGCGGGCCATCACCCAACGGCCGGATGGGATTGTGCTCATCGACCCCGACCGGTGCATCGGCTGCAAGTATTGCAGTTGGGCCTGTCCCTACGGTGCGCCCCAATACGACGCCCGGGCGGGGTGCATGACCAAGTGTACCTTCTGTGCCGACAATCTGGACGCCGGCCTGCCCCCGGCGTGCGTCGCCGCCTGTCCGCTGCGGGCCCTCGATTTCGGGGATCGTGCCGAACTGGAAGCCAGGTACGGGACCGTTGACGTCATGTATCCGCTGCCGGAGGTTCATCTCACCCAACCGGCGCTGGTGCTGACGCCCCACCAGGACGCCGCCCGCGCTGCCCACGAAGCCGCCCCAATCGGAAATTGGGAAGAGGTCAAGGGGATATGAAAGAGCGCTCGCTGATTGCCTTCACCCTCCTCGCCCAGATGGCCGTGGGCGCCTTTTGGGCCCTGGGCGCCGTGCATCTCTGGGCGGCCAGGGGCGCCGGGATGGCGGACCGTGCCCTGCTGGGGATCCCCGCGCTGATGCTCCTGGCCATCCTGGCCTCGTTTCTCCATCTCGGGGCGCCGCGCAATGCCTGGCGCGCATTGGCCAACCTGCGTTCGTCCTGGTTGAGCCGGGAGATCCTGTTCGCCCTGCTATTCACCGCTGCCAGTGGCCTCGTGGCCGGGTTGCAGTGGTTCCATTGGGGAGACACCCTGGTCTGGGTGGCGGCGCTGCTGGGGGTGGCATTGATCGTCAGCATGGCCAATGCCTACCGGCTGCGGACCGTCTCGGGCTGGAATACCTGGGCCACGCCGGCCTCGTTCTTCATTACCGCCTGCCTGCTGGGGGGGCTGGCGGCCGGCGCGATGTTGGTGCTCAACTCCGGCATCCCGTTTGAATTGCGAGGGGCGGCACTGCGGGCAATCGCCCTGGGCGCCGTCCTGCTCCTGAGCCTAGAACTGGCGATCGCCTCGCTGCGGGTGGTCAGGCTGGCGGCCGGCCAGGGATCGGCCTTGCCTGCCGCGGCGGGAGTCACCCGGCAGCACGGGTTGATCTTCAAGCTGCGCCTGGCGCTGGCGCTCCTGGCCGTGGCGGCCGCGGGTATCGGGCTGTCGCCCTGGGTGGAAGGCGCTGGGATAGGGTTCATTACCGTGGCGGCCTTTGGACTCGTGCTGGCTTCGGAGGTGTTGAGCCGCTTGCTCTTCTACGAGGTGCGCCTACGACATGGCCTTTGAGAACTCGCCGTCGCTCTTTCAATGTGCCGGGAAGCGACCGGCCCACTTCAGGCTTGAAGCTATGACCGGGGCGGTTGCCCGCGAGATTGCCACCTGGCGTTACGCTGCGCCGTATTCAATCTACGACCTCTCGAAGGACGTCGTCGACGAGTTCCTCGATCCGGCCAATCGCTATTTCTCGCTGGTGGACAACAATGGAGTGCTGGTGGGTTTTTGCTGCTTTGGCAGGGAGGCACGGGTGCGTGGCGGGGAAACCGGAGGTGCTTGACGTCGGCGTCGGCATGCGCCCGGATATGACCGGACAGGGTCTGGGCTGCCGCTTCGTGGCCGCCGTACTGGAGTTCGCCGCGCAAAAATTCGCACCTAGGATTTTGCGTGCCACCATCGCTGGGTTCAATCGTCGCTCGGCGCGCGTCTTTGAGAGCCTGGGATTCGAGCGGATGTGCCGCTTCGAACGGCTCGCCGATGGATTGGAATTCTGGCAACTTGAAAAGCGTATAGGCTGAGGAGGTATTCAGGAAGATGCCGATGGCCCATTCTGGAAACGTCTTAGCATCTGCGATCGAAGCCATTGGGGAGACACCCCTGGTCGAGCTAAGCCGCCTTACGCGCGGCATGGACGGTCGAATCCTGGCTAAATTGGAGTACCTTAGCCCCGGCTTTTCCAAGAAGGACCGTATTGCCCGCCAGATCATTGAGGATGCCGAGGCGCAAGGCACGCTGAGGCCGGGACGGGCGGTGGTGGAGCTGACCAGCGGCAACACCGGCACCGGGCTGGCCATTGTGTGCGGCATCAAGGGCTACCCCTTTGTGGCGGTCATGTCCAAAGGCAACTCTATGGAAAGAGCCCGTATGATGTCGGCTCTGGGGGCCGAGGTTGTCCTGGTCGATCAATTGCCGGGCTCCAGGCCGGGGCAGGTAAGCGGCGGGGACCTGGAATTGGTCGAGCAGGAGACGCAGCGCATCGTCAAAGAGCGGGATGCGTTTCGGGCCGATCAATTTCGGCTGGAAAGCAATGCACGTGCCCATTACCTGCACACCGGGCCGGAGATCATCCGCCAATCGGCGGGGGCGATCGAGGCATTCTGCGATTTTGCCGGCACCGGCGGCTCTTTTGCCGGCTGCGCTGCCGCCTTCAAGGAGTACGATCCTTCTATCCTATGCTATGTCGTCGAACCGGAGGGGGCAGCAATCCTGGCGGGCGAGGCAGTCACCCGGCCCGACCACCGCATCCAGGGGGGCGGCTACTCGATGCCTCATCTTCCCCTGCTCAGGCCCGAGCACATTGACGGCTACGTGCAGGTGACGGATGAAGAGGCTCTTCAGACCGCCCGCAAATTGGCCAAAGAGGAAGGCATCTTTGCCGGATTCTCTTCGGGTGCCAATGTGGCAGCCGCCCTGCAGCTATTGAAGGGCGATTGCCAGGGCAAGACCTTGGTTGCCCTGTTGAATGATTCGGGGCTGAAGTATCTGAGTACCGATTTGTGGCAATAGAGAAGGCTGACCCTATGAGCCAGAGAGCGTTCCAGGACTACTATCCAGATGAACTCAGCTATTGCTATGGCTGTGGCCGCCTGAATGAGCACGGCCTGCAGATCAAGACCGGTTGGGACGGCGACGAGACGGTCACGCGCTTCCAGCCCAGGCCGTATCACATCGCCATTCCCGGCTACGTCTATGGCGGCCTCATTGCCTCGCTCATCGACTGCCACGCCACCGGGACGGCGGCTGCGGCCGCGTATCGGGCCGAGGGGCGGGCCATGGATAGCGAACCGCCCCTGCGCTTTGTGACCGCCTCCCTGCACGTGGATTACCTGCGCCCGACCCCATTAGGCGTGCCGCTGGAGGTCCGGGGCCGGGTGAAGGAGATCAAGGGACGCAAAGTAGTGGTCGAGGCGACACTGTCGGCCGAGGGGCAGGTGTGTGCCTGGGGGGAAGTGGTGGCGGTGCAGATGCCCGAGCATATGCTTGTGCAGACGTAACTACTCAGGTGCCCGGCACTTTTGCGGCCTTCGAGCCGTAATCTGGTGTCTGACAGCGGCCCGGACGTGGCGCATTTGTGTCGATGAAGTGCCGGGCACCTTCAGGCTGAGTAGTAACGTGCAGACTAGATTTGTTTTATAGTGGAGTAGTCAGGCATGGTTCACATCTTGTCAGAGATTGGTTGACACACAAATTGACCCGCAGGGCTACAAACCGATAGCCCTTCGGGTCGGTTTGTAGCCCTACAGGTTTGACCAACGACGAACCCGCAGGTCCCCCGAATGGGGGAAGACGAATGACGAAAATTCGCCTTGGTCGTTCGTCGCCTGTGCCCTTTGGGTATTCGTCCTTCGTCGCGCGAAAAAGTGTCAACCAGATCATGAACCATTCCAGTAGTCAGGATGTTTATTTAGAAAGATTGGAGGGTTATGATGTCTGATAAACTTGAAAAAGCAACGCTGGCAGCCGGCTGTTTCTGGTGCGTGGAAGCCGTTTTCCAGGACTTGAAAGGCGTGCATAAGGTCGTGTCCGGCTACTCGGGCGGCACCGTGGAGAATCCGACCTATCAACAGGTCTGCACCGGCAACACCGGCCACGCCGAAGCAGTGCAGATCACTTATGATCCCGAGATCATTTCCTTCGAGGATCTGCTGTATGTGTTCTGGCGGACCCACGATCCCACGACCCTGAACCGGCAGGGGCCTGATGTCGGAACGCAGTACCGCTCGGCCATTTTTTATCACGACCAGGAGCAAAAAGCCATCGCGGAACGATCCAGGCAAGAGACCGAGGCCTCAGGGTTGTGGCCCGATCCGATTGTCACCGAGATCGTGCCTTTCCGCAATTTCTACCCGGCCGAAGATTACCACCAAAACTATTTTCTTGAGAATCCCAACCAACCCTACTGCCGGATGATAATCGATCCCAAAGTCCGGAAATTCAGAAAAGAGTTTCAGCATAAACTTAAGGACGCCGTACGCGCAGACAACTGAAAGCGGCTATTTTACCCAAGGAAGCTCCAGGAAGCTGGCATGTTGCGAATCATGGTAGAGCGTGACATGCGCTCTGCGTGCGTCCTTGCCAGACTCTTCGGCGATGATACCACCGCTGTTATAGTTCTTCTGGAGGTGGATTGAGTTGGGACACGTGATCAGCAGGCGCAGCCGGCAGCCTTTGGCAATGCGACGCGAGAAGAAGGTGAAGCCTGTGAATTCGTAGCGGTTGATCTCACCAGGCACAACCAGCTTCTCTTGCCGTAACGACTCGCGATAGCGAGCTCGCAGCATATCCTGCGTCAACCGCATGTGTGAGCCATCGAGCAGGATTTCGGACAGGGTCACCTGGAAGTCAGTGTCCGGCACGTCGAGAGCAATCCATGCAACAACCCTTACGTAGCCGGTGATCTCCATATCCTCGGCGAATGGCGCACTGTGATATACCAATCCATTGCCAAACAGATTGAGGGCATAACGCTGGTCGGTGAGATAGCCTTTGACTTCTTCGCGTTCCAGTTCGGCAGGGCGAGTGTCCAGCGGATCGTACACGTAGTGGTCAGGCGAGCACTGCTCGGGCGCTGTTTCGTCCAGAGTCCCTGAGTGGAAAACATCATTCGCCTGCCCGTTGACCGAGCTGAGATACAGACGCAGCGTGGCATCTGAAATCGTTTCGAGACTGTCCGCGTACTTCCACTCCTCCGCGCCCATCAGGTAATACGCCACCCGCTTCTTGAGGAACTCGGGCTTTGGGCCGCCTTTGAGCGTCCAATCGTACCACTCTTTGTGCAGTTTGTTCATGTCGAGCAAGCAGGCCTCACCAAACCTCAGCCCGCCAAATTCCTTGTTGGGTGTCCGCGTTCCGGCGTGATCCCACGGTCCGATGACGAGATAGTGCTGGTCGCGCGCTGGCGAGGCCGATTGCATATGTTGGTGATAGTAATGCATCGCGCCGGCCTGATCGTCATCGTAATGGCCGGTGATGGACAGGATCGGTAGCTTGATGCGGGTGTATTCCTCCAGGGTCAGCTTCATGCGATCCCAATACTCGTCGGGGGTAGGGTGCTGGAGCCATGTCTGAAAGTGTGTGGTCATGTTGCCGACGATCTGGTCGAGTTCCTTGAAGGGGCG
>JAHELX010000209.1 GCA_024643945.1 Anaerolineales bacterium | reverse complement strand
AGGCTATCACCGAACTTCCATGGGGAGTTATCAGCGAGGGCATGCATCACGGAGGCGTATATCCCTTCATCATTGGCGGGACTTATGCCGGCTTCATCAACGCCGTCAGCGAAAACTATGCACGCGAAATTATGGAGGTTCCCTCAGAGGATGAGCGAACGGGGGGCTTGGGCACGGCTTTCCGCCAGCGTGGTATACAACTCATCGGCGTCACCAACGGCATTGACCCCGCAGAGTATGACCCCACCGACCCGGCCAAAATGGGCATCGCCGCCGCTTACGATCCAGCCGCTGGCGATCTGGCCGGCAAGGCAGAATGTCGCCGGGCGTTGATCGCCGAGATCAATCAGCGTCAGACCCCCGGCCTTCAGATTTTCGGCCATCTGGATGATGCGCCCGGTCGGCCACTGATCACGATGATCGCCCGCCTTACCCTCCAGAAGGGGATAGATCGTTTCATCGATGCAGTCTCCCAGTCACTTGGCGGAAAGTCCTATTCCCCACCTCGCCCACAGGTCCCCCTTGGGGACGGGTCTCCATTGAGGAAGGGGAGCCATGCCCAAAAGCGAGCTGCGGATGGGGCGGGGCGGAGCGATCGCGACTTGCTGTTTCTGGTCCTCGGCACTGGTGATCGGCGCTATGAGGAGGAATTGAAACAATTGGCCCTGGACTCACGTTTCCAGGGTCGGATTGCCGTGGCCTTGGGTTATAGCCCAGCCCTGGCCAATCGCATCTACGCCGCCGGTGATTTCTTCGTCAACCCGGCCGAATTTGAGCCCTGTGGCCTCACCGACTACATGGCGCAGTTGATGGGCAGCGTGCCAGTCGTCCATTTTGTAGGGGGGCTGGTGAAGGTGCAAGACGGCGTCACCGGCTATGGCTACTATCCCCACACCGCCCAGGCGCTGTCCGAGACGTTGCGCCGGGCTGTCGCTACCTTCCGCCAGAGGCCCGAGGAGCACCGGCGCATCATCCAGCAAGCGGTCCAGACCATCCACGAGCGATATACCTGGGACGAAGTGCTGGAACAAGGCTACCTGCCATTGTATGAGCAAGCCGTGCAGAGTTGAAGAGCCGGGATGCAGCCTCATCCAATGATCTTGTGTTGGCATTGCTAAACGTTGACAAAGAGCTAAATTTATGATATAAAAGAGATAGGAAATTATTTTCATCTCTGCGTACTAAGTCTGGCAAATTATTTCCCATAAATATCCTTCTCACCGAACAGGATGGGGGTTTGAAGACTTGGGTCAAACTGAGATGTCCCCCCCATTGGCCACGTTTGGGTTACCCATCCCTTTTATCCGCATTCGTGGCGTTTACGACGCACTTCCCCCTAGCGAACGTAAGGTTGCCGATTACGTTTTGGATCACGGCGACGAAGTCATACATTCTTCGGTGACAGGCCTGGCTCAAACACTGGAAGTTAGTGAGTCCACCATTGTCCGCTTCTGTCAGCGCCTTGATTATCACGGTTACCAGGAATTCAAGATTTTGCTGGCGCGTGACCTGGGGACGCCCTTTCGAGATACCTATGAAGTGATTGAGCCCCAAGACGACGTCGCTGCCGTGGTGCGCAAGACGTTTCAGATCTCCATCCAAGCTCTGAATGACACCCTGGCTATCTTGAGCCCCGACTATGTGGAAATGGCCGTCGACTTCCTGGCGCACGCGCATCAGGTTTATATCCTCGGCTGTGGCGGCTCAGGTGGTATTGCCCAGGTGGCATGTCAAAAGATGCTCCGGGCAGGGCTGCGTTGTATAGCTTGCACTGACCCTCACACGCAGACGTTACTGGCCGGCATGGCGACCGAACAGGATGTGGCTATTGGCATTTCTTATTCGGGCAACAACCAGGACGTAGTTCGGGCCATGAGGGTGGCGCAGGGGCGGCGAGCCAAAACCGTAGCTGTTACCAATTACCCTACGTCGCCGGCAGCCAAAGTGGCCGACGTGGTGTTGCTTACCGGCGCAGCAGAAACGCCTTTGTTCAGCGAGTCTGGGCCGTCGCGTGTGGTTCAGCTGGCTGTCGTTGACGTGCTTTGTACGTGTTACCTCTTGCACCAGCGGGAACCTGAATCTTTATAATTCTGGCGTTTCAAACCTAATCGCATCGGCTTCACTAAAGAGCCTCGGCGCGGAGTGCTGCATTGAAGAGCCGGCTTCTGATGCGCTTGACGCTCGTCGTGGCAGGATATAGACGAACGGAAAGGAGGTGGTGAAAGCGCCTGTTTTGATTAAGCAGCTTTAATCATCTGCTGAGGCAAATCGGGTAATGCTTTTCTTTGAGAGAGGGTATAGGCAGGAAGAAAGGAGATTCCTCGATGAGAGACTACAAGCGTATCGTATTTTCGCTCCTGGCGACGGTCGTGATTTTGAGCATGCTGGCAGCTCAGTGTGGTGCGCCAGCTACACCGGAGACGGTTGTCGAGACGGTAGTGGTTAAAGAAACCGTCGAGGTTGAGAGGGTCGTCACCAAGGAAGTTGAGAAGGTGGTCGAGGTGCCGTCTGAAGAGGTAGAGCTAGTTTATATGACGGCCGGTGACGTAAACATGCTGGCTCTGGCCCAAAATCTTCTCGCCGCCGAGTTCAAAAAAGTGGATCCGAATGTCAATCTACGCAGCATCCACACCGGCCCGGGTGATGCTGGCTCTCGGTTAATCTTCGAGAAGCTGATGGCTGACAAGGAAGCTGGCAAAGAAACGGGTGACGTTGACGTGGCGATGGTCCACCAGGCGTTTATGACGTGGGCTATGCAAGAGCCGGGGCTTTTGCTCAAATATGCACCAGACCTGGAAACCTTCGACTACGTCACTGCGGCCGACGCCAAGAATGCACTGGGCGCCGATGTCGACGGCTACGTGATGCCTATGTTCCACAGCCAGACCGCCATTGCCTACAACCCGGCTGTCGTCACAGACCCTCCCAAGAGCTATGACGAATTGGTCACCTGGGTTCAAGAGCACCCCGGCATGTTTGGCTACAACGGCATTAAAGGCGGCATGTCGGGCGTCGCCTTCACGGTGGGCTGGATCTACTGGAAGACCGGCAAATACAATGAGTATGCCGTCACCGGGCCTTTTGATCAGGCAGAAGTGGATACCTGGCAACCGGCTTTGGAGGCCATGAAGCCGTTCAATGAAAACGTCACCATCACCGCCGGTAATGTGGGCACTCTCGACGCCCTCAATCGAGGCGAGATTGCCATGGGACCTGTTTGGGTTGATATGTTCTACACCTTCATGCAAGAGGGTAAACTCGACCCGAATTTGAAGCTGGTAGTCCTCGAGCCCGGTATGCCTGGTCAGCCGATGTACTTTGTCATCCCGGCCAATGCACCTCACCCTGAGCAGGCCAAGCAATTTGTGCAATACGTCACCAGTCCTGAGGTCCAGGGTAAGGTCATCATTGAACGCTACAATTGGTATCCTGGCATTGACGGCAAGTTTGTCCAAGATGTAGCGCCGCCGGAGGCTTTCAATCGCCTTTACCAGGACATCTCGCCCGAGACTTTGTCCAAGTTTGGGCTGTCGTTCCCGTTAGCCGACTACTTCTCAGCGATGTTAGAAGCCTATGAACGGTGGGTCATCGGTGGCGGTAGCTAAATCTGGCATAAGTTTGCAACAGCAGAAAGGGGAAAGGCTCGCCTGGGCCTTTCCCCTGGCCTTGCTACTGCCGGCAACCGTCTTGATGCTGGCTCTGTATGCCTGGCCATTCATCTCATCCGTTTATCGTAGCTTTCTTGCCAAAGAAGGGGGGCTCACTCTCGCTCATTATCAGAAGGCCTACGAGCTATACTTTCGCGATGTGGTCTTTTCGCTGGAAGTAGCCATCCTCAGCACGGTCATCGCCGCCATCCTGAGCATCACTCTCTCCGCCTACGTGCGCTTGGCGAGTGGACGCATTGCCAGGTTAACCAGCTTCCTCTACCGGCTGCCCATCTTCATCCCCTTTGTCGTGGTGGGGCAGATGATGCGCACCTTCCTGGCGCCTCACGGCTTGCTCAATATCTTCCTGGCCCAACTGGGGGTGATAAATCTGGACGCGCCGCTTCAGTTGTTCAATATGCAAGGGCTGGTTTTGAGCTTCGTCTGGAAGCAGGCACCTTTCATGACCCTGATCATCCTGGGCGGCTTCCAGATGATTGACGACGCCTTTATGGAGGCCGCTCGAAGCGTAGGCGCTAACATTTTGCAGGTTATCATCAGGGTGTTGGTCCCAATGAACCGTGCCAGTATTTCGGTGGCGATCATTCTTGCCTTCACCTCGACCATCGGCACATTCACGCTACCTTTTATGCTTATCGGTGGCAAGGTCCCGACGACGGTGACAGTAGACATCGCACACCGCGTGACCTACTTTGGGGATTGGGGCGTGGCCAATGCGCTGGGTGTCTTAACTTACCTGATGGTCCTCATCATGGCGATCTATTATCTGAGATACTCGGTGAGGAAGGGTATCTACGAAGTCTGAAAGGGATAGCTATGATCCGATCAAAACTCTTGGTCAAGTCTATCGAGGCCGTGGTCTTGATCGTCCTCTGTTTCTTTATCTTTGGGCCGATGCTCGCCCTGGTGCTTTGGTCTGTAGCGATTAAGTGGTTCTGGCCTCACGTTTTTCCTCAAGAGATTGGACTCGACTATTGGGCACAGGCGCTGGGGCTTCAAAAGAGTCTGGCTATTGGCGCAGTGAGTATTACCGAAGCTTTTCAAACCAGCATGGTGATTGCCTTGCTGGTCGTCGCGTTGGCAATGTTGATCGCCATCCCGGCCGGTTACGTGTTGGCCAAGTATCGGGTTCCGTTCCGAGGCGCGATCCTGTTTCTCTTTCTTATGCCGCAGGCATTTCCCCAACAACCGGTTTTCGTGAATCTGCTTTTCAGTTTTAACAAAATAGGGCTGACGAGTAAGATTCAAGGGGTGGTACTAGTGCATCTTATGGTGAGCCTGGTGTTCGCCGTCTGGATCTCCAGCGCCGCTTTCAAGGGCATCCCTCCCGAGTTAGAGGAAGCGGCGCGCAGTGTGGGTGCGTCGAGGTTGAGGACCTTCTTTCAGATCACCTTGCCGTTGGCTGCCCCGGGGCTGCTGGCCAGCGCCGTCTTTGTCTTTCTCACTTCTCTCGACGAATTTACCGGCACCTTTTTCATTGGTCTCCCGTTCATCAGTACCTTGCCCATGCTGCTCTATTCGTCCAGTGGTTACAATCTACAGTTTGCATCGGTGATCGCCATCGTATTGCTTATCCCCAGCATTTTGTTTATGGTTATCATCGAACGCTTTCTCAAGCCGGAGTATATCGGAGGTGTGGGTGTCTGACCCAGGACCTTTTCTATGTCACGCATTCTCTTCTCAACTAAAATCTCACATAAGAGGAAATGTGAATGCCTGGTTTACGTCTGGCAAACTTGCTCAAACGCTTCGGAAAAACCACAGCTGTCAACAGCATAAACCTCGAAATTGAAGACGGCGAAATCATGACCTTGTTGGGGCCAAGTGGCTGCGGTAAGACCACCACTCTGCGCTGTATTGCTGGCTTTCTCATCCCCGATGAAGGGAGGATATACCTGGGTGACCAGCAAATGACGACTCTTCCGCCAGAGAAACGCGGAATCGGATTCGTCTTCCAAAACTATGCCTTGTGGCCGCATATGACCGTCTTTGATAATTTGGCCTTTGGCCTGCGACTGAGACGAGTCGCTAAATCGCAGGTCAAAAAACGGGTTGATGAAGCCTTGGCAATGGTGCGATTGAGTGGCTTTGCTGAGCGTTACCCGCGCCAACTGTCGGGGGGTCAGCAGCAGCGGATTGCTCTGGCCCGGGCGTTGGTTATCCAGCCTCGAGTCCTGCTCCTCGACGAACCGCTTAGCAATCTTGACGCCCAACTCAGGGAAGAAATGCGGTTTGAGATTCGCGAGTTACAGAAGAATCTGGGTATTACTGCCGTTTACGTCACCCACGACCAGGCCGAGGCACTGGTCCTCTCCGACCGCATCGCCGTGATGAACGATGGCGTCATCACCCAGATCGGCACTCCCGAACAGATCTACAACCAGCCTAACAACCGCTTCGTCGCAGGGTTCATTGGACTCAGCAGCTTTGTGGAAGGGACCGTCACTGGATTAGACAGCGCGGGAACCTACGCGACAGTCACCACCAGTGATCAGGTGGACATCCGCGTACCTGGTGACAGTCTGTCGCGAAATCAAAGAGTAACCCTGGCGATCCGACCGGAGCATATCACCTTGAAGCATGATGCATCAGGGATCGTTGCCGAAGGTGCCAATGTGCTGGAGGGAGAAGTCCTCCGGGCAGCTTATCTGGGAGATGTGATCGATCATCGGATTCAGGTTGGCAGTTGGGTGCTGCGGGTTCACACCGGTACCCATACGCACTTGCGCCCCAAAGAGAAGGTTCAGTTAATCATCCCGCCGGAACGAATCACCCTCATCCCCACCGACTCATAGGATCTTGGGGGCTTATGAGCCGGCAGCATTGCCTCCCAATCGGCTTCGACGGGCCATGTTCCTTGACTTTCTCTGTCCCGAACACTTATGGCAGTGGTTTTTCAGATGGCGTATGCCCTTGGACTTTTCGAAAGGGCTTATCGACAGAAGGGAGGTGAGTGCTAAACCGCTTTTAGATCAACCGACTTCAATCAAATGCTTGCGTAATTCGGTGAAGCCTTCTCTTCAGGAGAAGGGTATTGAGAAAAAGGAGATTGCCCGATGAAAAATTACAGACTTGTCGCTTTCTCAATTCTGGCAACGGCGCTGGTTCTGAGCTTGTTGGCAGCTCAGTGCGCGGCACCGGCTACGCCAGAGAAGATTGTCGAGACGGTAGTGGTCAAGGAAACCGTCGAGGTTCCGAAGGAAGTTGTCAAAGAGGTGGAAAAGGTCGTCACTAAAGAGGTTGAGGTTGTCGTCACGCCGACGCCAGCGCCAGCAGTGGAACGACCCACCGAGATCACCCTGATAGATACCAACTCTGGCGCCAACTTCCAGTGGTACTGGCAGAATCAGGTGGTCCCGGCCATCGAGGAACAGTTGGGGGTCAAGGTCAACTACGTGGTCTCCAAGGAAGCAGAGTCGATCGAGCGTATGAAGGCCTGGCAGCCGGGCCAGGGTGACGCTCACCTGCTGTTCGTCAAGCCGGAAAGCATTCCCAACACATTGGGAGCGGGGATCGAGCTGGAGACCCTCTACCCGGATCGTCTGGACGTCATCCCCAACCTGGAAAAGTGTCCCAAGAGTTACCTGGAGACGGTATTGGGCACTAACATTGACGGCAAGGGCGCGCTCTACTGGAGGAGCCAGTATGCCTTGATCTACAATTCCGATTACATCAAGGAACCGCCCACGTCCTGGAAGGAGTTCTACGACAGGCGTGAGGAGTGGAAGGGGCACATCGGCATTGTCCGCCCCGACGCCAAATCCGGCTCGTCCTACCGCATCCCCTACAGCTTCCTGAACGCCTTCGTGAAAATGACCGACGAGCAGGGCAATGCCATTCCGCTGGCGGAGCTTGAGCAGACCCCTGAGTGGCAGGATGCCTGGGCCAAGCTGACCGACTTCTACACCTACGCCAAGCTGCCCTTGCCAGCAGAGCCGCCCAACATGTTCGAGGACTTCAACGCAGGCGACACCTGGATCAGTTTCTACGCCATGGACTTTGCACTGTGGTCCCGCCACCAGGGCACCATGCCGCCCACCATCAAGTCTGGCTTTTTGTCAGAGGGAATGGCTGCCGGTTCCGACGGTTACCTGATCGTGCCGGCCGGCATCCCGGAGGAATACAAGCCGGTGGTCTACGACGTGATCAACTTCCTGCTTTCCGACGACCAGCAGATCCGGTTGATCACCACCATGTGGCAGTACACCGGCACTGATATCTGGGACAAGATCCCGGGCGTGGTGTGGGATACGATCCCGCCGTGGTCGGAAATGGAGAATGCACGCTTGCGGGTTGACAACAAAGAGGTAACTGAGTTCATCAAAGAGCAGGGCCCCGAATTGCTTATACCTCAATAACCAACGCTAGGGGCTTTGGCTGTTTGGTGTTACCTGAGGGAGGCCCGCCACGGATGCCCGTCCGTAGTGGGTCTCCCTGCCCTCCCCAGCGGACGCCCTGGCCCGCGTGCTGGAGCCAGGCTAGACTACGAGAAAGGCGGAATCTTATCCAATTATGAGACAAAGCTCGAAAATTCGATCCATCCTGGTCACTTTGCTTATGCTGTCGCCTGGCCTGCTCGGCTTTTTCGGGCTGTTCTTCTATCCGATGATGGTCACCCTCGTGCGCAGTCTGCGACCGGAAGGGCAGCAGGTTGGCTGGACGCTGGGACACTATGTCCAGTTCCTGAGCGAACCGAGAGCGCGAGACGTCATCATCCTCACCTTCATTCTTTCTATCGGAGCCACTCTGTGCTCTATTCTGCTCAGCATTCCTCTGAGCCTGGCGTTGCGTCGAAAGCTGCGTGGACATCGCTTCTACCGGCTGACGATGCTTATCCCCCGCGTGGTGCCCGGCCTGATTGGTGCCCTGGGGCTGCTATTGCTGTTGGGTTCCCGCGGCTGGCTGAACCTGTTCCTTATCCAATTCATTCCCTTCATCAACGAACCGGTCCGCATTAACTACACTATACCCGGGCTCATCTTATTCTACACCTGGCTTTACTTCCCTTTCACCGCCCTGACCACGTTGTCCATGCTGGAGGGACTCGACCCGGCTATCGAGGAGGCGGCTGACGTTGCGGGCGCTAACCGCTGGCAAGTGCTGCGCCATGTAGTCATCCCGTTGATTATGCCCGGGATCCTGGCCGGCTCGGTGTTGACTTTTATGGCCGCTTTCGGTGCCTTTAGCATCCCTCTGATAGCTGGCGGAAACTACCGCCCGTTGTCGGTGGAAATTTACCGGCAGATTGATTTCACACCGGCGCGTTGGTCAGCGGCCAGCGCCAGGGCTATGATTATGGCCGTGCTCCAGATAGTCTTTCTCACCGTATATATGCGCATTCTCAGGAGGCCCACAACATGACACTGGTACGCCAATATATCAATGCCATCTTGCGTGGCCGCAAGTTGCTCGTCCAGACCTTGCTGCTGTGCTTCGCCCTGATGATTTATACACCCTTTATGATGATTGCCCTCAGGTCGGTCGGCAGGGGATGGTTCGGCAAGAGGTGGCTGCCGCCCGAACTCACGCTGGATTGGTACAGGTGGGCCATCGAGGTAACCAACGTCATAGGTATCACCAAAAACACCCTGATCATCGCTGTTGTGGCGGTGGCGATCAGTACGGTAATCGGCATCCCTACTGGTTGGGCCTTGGGCCGGGGGAACATCCCCGGCAAGGAATTGCTCATGTCCACACTTCTGTTGCCGCGCATGATACCCCCCATCGCCTTTGCGCTGGGCGTAGCCCAGATTTTCTAT
>JAHELX010000910.1 GCA_024643945.1 Anaerolineales bacterium | reverse complement strand
CACGGCGCGTAATGGCCGTGAGGCACTGGCTGAGCTGGAGCATACCCGGCCTGATCTTATCCTTTTGGATTTGATGATGCCGGAGATGGACGGCTTTGCCGTGCTGGATGTGCTACGGGAACGAGAAGCGACGCGTGACATTCCGGTCATCATCTTGACGGCCCGCATGCTGACTGAGGCTGATCTTGAACGCTGCAATCGCGGTGTGGCTGCCATACTGGGCAAGGGCCTGTTTAATAGCGCCGAAACGCTCAATCATATCGAGGCGGCACTGGCCCGGCAACATAGCCTGGGCCGGGCGACGCAACGTTACGTCCGCCAGGCCATGGGCTGCATACACGCGCGTTATGCCGAATCACTCACTCGCGAGGACATCGCTCAGCACGTTGGCCTTAGTCCTGATTATTTAACGGATTGTTTCCGCCAGGAGTTGGGGATTACCCCTATCACCTACTTGCGCCGTTACCGCATCCACCAGGCATGTGAATTGCTGAAAAGCACCCATCTTAGCATCACGCAGGTCGCGGCTGCGGTTGGCTTCTCGGAGAGTGCCCATTTTTCACGTACCTTCCAACGCGAGGTGGGCATGACGCCGCGCGCCTATCGCCGCGGCGGGCACGACTAAAACAATACCTTTCTTCGATTATTCCCCCTCTATTTGCAATATCTCGGAAATTGTCAAAAATATCCGGCTTCCCGGCAAGACGTGCGGGCGCGGGGATCTTATAATAGTTATGGCCTGGATTAGCGTGGGTAACTTTTCCCAGGGGCTCAATTCGCTCGGGTCTGACTAAACTTGGTTGATCACATCACATCCTTGCGAAGGTTCTGAACCTTCGCAAGGATGTTCCCAACTAATTTTAGTCACACCCCATTCATTCTTCAAGACAAAAGGAGAAGAAAATGAAAAACACCATTGCGATTCTTGTAGTGATTGCCGCCCTACTATTGGCAGCATGCGCTCCTGCTGCGACCCCGACTGCGGCGCCGGCCACCGAGGCGCCGGCCACCGAGGCGCCCGCCACTGAGGCGCCGGCTGCTGCCACCGAGGCTCCAGCTACTGAGGCTCCAGCTACTGAGGCGCCCGCCACTGAGGCCCCGGCTGCGGCCGCAGTCGAGATCAACTTCTGGTCGTGGGTGCCGAGTATTGAGGATCAGGTCAACGAATGGAATCAAACCCACCCCGACATCAAGGTCAATTATCGAAATGCCGGTGCCGGGAATGCCGAGTACACCGTGCTCAATACAGCACTCCAGGCCAACAGTGACATTCCCGACGTCGTCCAGATCGAATACCAGCACCTGCCCAGCTACATCGTGCAGGACGTGCTGCTTGATCTGACGCAATATGGAGCCAATGACGTCAAAGATCAGTTCGTCCCCTGGACGTGGTCGCAGGTTTCGCAGGGGACTGGTGTGTATGCTTACCCGCAGGATGCCGGCCCGATGGTCATGTTCTGCAACGACGCAGTGCTTGAAAAGTACGGCATCAGCGCACCGACGACCTGGGATGAGTTTGCCCAGGCGGCGGCCGAGATGCATCAGGCCGACCCGAATGTCTATTTGTCTAACTTCACCGCCGATCAGGGTTGGTTCTTCGGCATGTTGTGGCAGTCGGGGGCCCAGCCATTCGTGGTCAACGGCGCGAATATCACCATCAACTTCACCTCGCCCGAAGTTACGCGCGTCGTCAAGCTGTGGGGTGATATGATGGACGCCGGTGTCTTGAGCCCGGTGGAAACCTACACCAGCGACTGGAACACGGCGCTCGGCAACGGCAGCATCGCCTGCTGGCCGTCGGGCGCATGGGGGACCTACATTTCTGGCTACGCGCCGGACTACGCGGGCAAGTGGAAGGTCTACCTGATGCCGCAGTGGACGGCTGGCGGCAAAGTGAATGGCAACTACGGCGGATCGACCATCGCCGTCACCAAGGCCAGCGCGCACCCGAAAGAGGCCGCCGAGTTCGCGCAATGGCTGAACACCGATCCCACTATCACCCTGGAACTCACCAACCCCGACAAAGCCGGGCTTTTCCCGGTGACACTGGCGACGTTGTCGAACTCGACATGGTCGGATGTCACCTATGATTATTGGAGCGGGCAGGCGATCCACCAGGTCATGGCCGAAGCCGCGCAGCAGGTCGATCCCAACTTCGCCTGGAGCCCCTTCACGAGTTTCGTCTATTCGACCTATGCCGACGATCTGACTGAGGTCCGGGCCGGTTCGATGACCTTCGAGCAAGCCATGCAGGACATGCAGAACAAATGCGTGGCTTACGCCCAGGATCAAGGCTTCACCGTCAGCACGCCCTAGCCAGAGACGCCACGTTTCCGGTCCCATAACGTGCGACCATGGATAAGGTGCAACGCACTTGTGCGCAGCACAAGTGCGTTGCACCTAAAGCGACTACCTTTCAAGTAAGCCCCCCCAGCCCCCCAAAGGGGGGAGCGAAGAGCCGAATTCCCCCCTCTGGGGGGTTAGGGGGGCTTATTTGAAACGTAGTTGGTTTAGAAGGAGAGAGTATGTCTCTGGCCAAGACCTCTGCGCCAAGATCGTCCAACCGTGA
>JAHELX010000909.1 GCA_024643945.1 Anaerolineales bacterium | reverse complement strand
ACGTCATTGACGAACTAGCTGGAGACGTCCTGGATCAACACAACGCCGCCTTCTCGATCTTTGCCATCTCGGAAGAAGAGTGCCGCCACGAGACGTACGGTCCCTTCCTGATGAATGTGCGCAGAGAGGGAATAGCGGTATAAGCAGAAAGGGCTGCAAGTACAACTGCAACTGGTGATGCAGAAGGCCCTTCGCTCTATTAAGGTCGCTCGACAACGCATTGAGAATGGATTACAATAGAGAGTAATACGAGATATTATCTCGCATTTAACCCGGAAGAGATTTCTACACTCAGGCGATAGTTTAGCGGTGACTACTCGGGCCAGATAACCCTTGCGAAGGTTTGGTGAGAACTTTCAGAGCGAAAATGCCCTGGCCTATGGAAAATTGCCCTGTTAGCAAGGTTATTCGTAACCTTCGCAAGGGTAGCTGAGTAGTTACGTCTAGTGGAAGGAAAGGAATAGGCCTTATGACTTCAGTTACTAAAGCTACTAACAATAAACCCCCTGCGGGGAAAAGCACTACCCTGAAAAAAGGCGCGTGGACCGATGCCGCGCTGAAAGTGCTCAAAGAACGCTACCTGCACCGCCGCGCCGACGGCAGCCAGGAGACGCCGGAGGAGATGGTCTGGCGCGTTGCCTCGGCCATCGCCGCATCCGAGCGCGAATATGGCGCGAGCGAGGACGAGATTCATACCATCGCCGGGCGGTTTTACGATTTGATGATCGAGCGCAAGTTCATCCCCAACAGTCCCACACTAATGAACGCTGGGCTGGGCACCAACCTGCAATACTCCGCCTGTTACGTGCTGCCGGTGGAGGACTCTATCGAAGGCATCTTCGAATCGATTCAGCACGCGGCCCTCGTCCACCAGTCGGGTGGCGGCACCGGCTTCGCCTTCTCCCGGCTGCGGCCCAACGGCAACCGGGTGCAGACCAGCGGCGGCGTGGCCAGCGGGCCGGTCAGCTTCATGCGCGTCTTCGACGCGGCCACCGAAGCCATCAAGCAGGGGGGACGGCGGCGTGGGGCCAACATGGGCATCCTGCGCGTCGACCATCCTGACGTCGAGGAATTCATCGCCTGCAAGTTGGATGGCGGCATCACCAACTTCAATATCTCCGTCGCGGCCACCGACGCCTTTATGGACGTCCTGGCCAAAGGTGAGGACTACGAGCTCATCGCCCAGCCGGGCTGGCCGGCGCCCGGAGGCGGTCGCTACCAGGGGGGCGAGGTCATCGGCCACAAGAACGCCCGCGAGATCTTCGACAAGATGGTTAAAGCCGCCTGGCGCACGGGCGACCCTGGCCTGGTCTTCATCGACCGCATCAACCACAGCCCGGCCAACCCCACTCCGGAGGTGGGTCTGATCGAAGCCACCAACCCGTGCATCACCGGCGATACGTTGATTTACACCGAAAGCGGCCTGGTCGAAGCCAGGACCCTTTACCACCAGGGAGAGCCCGTGCGGGTTACGGCTGATGGCCGGCAGAGCCAGGCAGCTTATCAAAGTGCGAGTCCGGTCTTCCCCACCGGGCGAAAGCAGGTCTATCGCCTGCGCACCCGAGAAGGCTACAGCCTGCGGCTGACGGCCGACCATCGGGTTATGACCGGGCGGGGCTGGGTAGAAGCGGCGGATCTGCGCCGGGGAGATCGGATTCACATCCTCAACCGCAAAGGGGGGTTCGGAGCATACGGGAGCCGCGAGATCGGCCTGGCCCTGGGCTGGTTGGTTGGCGATGGCACCATCAAGGAAGATCGGGCGGTCCTGTCATTCTTTGGTCAGGAAAAACGAGAACTGGCGCCCATGTTTGCGCAAGTGGTCAACACCCTGGTCGATGGTATGCAGCAACTCCAACGCAGTTACCCGGTCACAGTGGTTGACATCGCCGGGCGGGATGAAGCACGTGTCCAATCACTGCGGCTGAAGACCCTGGTCAGCACCTACGGGCTGACCGAACGCAAACACCAGGTACCCAAAGAGGTGTTCGCCGGCACGGAAGCCATGCAGCGGGGATTTCTCCAGGCCCTCTTCACCGCCGATGGCAGCGTGCAAGGCACACCGGAGAAAGGTTTGAGTGTGCGGCTGGCCCAAAACGACCAGCGCCTGCTGGAACAAGTGCAAATGCTCCTGCTCAACTTCGGCATTGCCAGCCGCATCTATCGCCATCGCCGCAAGGCTGGCTACCGTCCCATGCCCGATGCCCAGCGTGAACTGGCCCCCTACTGGTGTCAGGCACAACACGAATTGGTGATCAGCAAAGCCAACCTGATTCGTTTCCAGGAGGAGATCGGGTTCCTGACCCATGACAAGCAAGGCAAACTTGAGGCCGGACTGGCGAGTCTGGACAAGCGCGGGCCCTATCGAGAGACGTTTACCGCCAGATTTGAGGTACTGGAAGAAGATGACCTTGAAGAAGTCTACGACCTGGTAGAGCCGCAGACGCATGCCTTCGTCGCCAACGGGCTGGTCGTCCACAATTGCGGCGAACAACCTCTCCTGCCCAACGAAGCCTGCAACCTGGGCTCGGTGGACCTGGCCAAATTCGTCCGCCCCGGCCCGGGCCAGGCAGGGC
>JAHELX010000908.1 GCA_024643945.1 Anaerolineales bacterium | reverse complement strand
ACTTTCATTCGACTTACTTCCTCTGCCGTGTACAAGCTCCTCCAGACGCTGCCAGAGGGTTGAAAAGTTTGCGCGATAGCCTGGCAGTGCGTCCACCAGCGGCACTCCTTCCGAGTATGCTTCGGCAACCCGCCTGTCCAGGGGAATGCGCATCAGGATGGGAATGCCTTCAGTGGCGCAGTATTCTTCTACGCCCCGGTCGTTGCCGCCGTCCCGATTGATCACCACACCCACAGGCAGGCCCATCTCGTCACGGGCCACCTCGACTGCCAGCCTCAGATCGTGCAAACCGAAGGGAGTCGGCTCGGTGACCATCAACACACAGTCCGCGCCGCGCATGCTCTCAACGACGGGACACGCGGTGCCCGGTGGTGCATCCAGGATAACCGGCCTGCTATCGGGATTGTTGGGGATGATCCACTGCTTTAGCTGTCGAATTATGGGGGGACTCATTGCCTCACCCACATTCATCGTGCCCTGGGCGAACTCGATAGCCCCTGCTTGCCCCCGCTCGATGATGCCTGTCACGTGCAACACCTCGCGGATCGCATCCACAGGGCAGTTGAGGGCGCAACTACCGCAGCCGTGACAAAGTTCAGGAAAGACGAGGACTTTTCTCCCCACCACCGCCACGGCATGGTACTCGCACACCTCGGCGCAGCGCCCACAGTAGATACATGCCTCAGAATCCACCTTCGGGATCATCTGACCCACTTCCCGGCGCTCCTCTATGGTAGGCCGGAGAAAGAGAGCTGCATTGGGCTCCTCTACATCGCAGTCCAAGAAAAGCGGATCAGTCGGGGTAGCGGGTTCTCGATTCCCCACTAAGCTCAAAGCGAGATTAACGGCGATGGTGGTCTTACCCGTTCCCCCTTTGCCGCTTGCAACGGCGACGATCATCTATCTACTCCTTCTATGAGGTATGTCTTCATTCATTGCTTTTAATGCTAGCTTGACTGTCGATGGCCTTCTGCAAAGCATTTACGGCCAGGGATGCACAGTGAATCTTCGCCGGGGGCAGGCCATCCAGAGCTGCGATCAGGTCCTCCGGCGTGACTTTGCTGGCCTTCTCCAGCAGCATTCCCTGCACTATCTTGGTAAGCATACTGCCACTGGCTATGGCCGATTCGCGCCCATCAGTCATAAATGTGGCCTCAGCGATCCTGGCCTTGTCCAGCCGCAGGTAGATCTCCATGGTGTCCCCACAACAACCTCGTACGATGCCCGAGGCATCCGGCTCCTGCATGCGAGCCATATGATTGGGATTTGAGGACTCCTCAATGACTTTGTTTGAATAGGTCACATGGACAACTGGCTGTGTATGATCATTCACGGTATAACCTCCATCATCAGTACGGGACAGGCATTGACGAACTTGCGGCTGTTACTACCTGACGCCGCCTGGTGACAGGTCGAACGACCTGTTGCAAGCGACGAACACCGCACCACGCAACAGATCGTTTCAGGCTGCTGAACTCAATCGAAAATCAGTGTAGTGCCGGCTGGGCAGGGAGTCACCCGGTCGACAAAGGCGTTCACCAAAGCCACGTAGGCTCGCTCGCCAGTGCAGTGGTTGAGATGCAGGCGGGGTGAGCCATACGTATCGCGCAGTTCATTCACTATATGCTGCAAGTACGCTTCGTCGGCATCCATGAGATGGGTGCCCCCCATAACGGCGACGATCGGGCGCTGAAACGTCCGTCGGACATGCGCCAGGGTGTTCAGCAGCCCGGCGTGGCAGCAACCGCAAACGGCGACTGATCCCTCGCACGTCTCCAATACCAGCGACATATCATCGCGATAGGGGTCGGGTTGCCAGCCGTCACCATCAGGTACAAAATGCTGGGGGCTGCGCCCCTCGGGCTCTGGATGCTCACGGATCTCACCCGTGGTCCACAGGCCGGGCAGCACCTCGGCCGGAGCGTCGCTGAGATGCAGGTCAGCCAGGTCCGTCAACTGATCCTGAGTCAGGGGCAGCCCAATCGATTTGTACTCGCCCGTCTGCAGCGTATAGCGCGGACGAAAGAGATCAGGGCTGGCATATAGAGGCAGGCCCGGCTTTTGCGACAGGACCGCAACCAGCCCCCCGGTGTGATCGTAATGAGCATGACTGAGGATGAGTGCGTTGGCACCGCGCGGGCACTCCCCCATGAGCCCCAGATTATGCAGTAAGACTGTCTCACTGGAGCCGGTATCGAAGAGGGCGCAGGCCTGGTCGACCTCAATACGAAAGGCCAGGCCATGCTCACCCCAGAAGGGTGATCTTCGCTGTACAGCGTTGTCAACCACGCACGTTATCTTCGTCATTGCCCTCTCCTTTCCGAATGGTCGTCCCGATGATCAAGATGGCACGGGGCCGTCGACGTTACTCGGCACATACCTGACCTCCGCCAAGTCACGCCGGCTTCAGGTCAAGGACCGGCGTGCCGTTGATGGCGTCCAGACCCCGCACGCGTAACACGTTCCCCTCCACCGATACCAGGTCGACCACCGTTACGCCGATGGGGTTGGGGCGTCGCGGGCTGCGCAAGGCGAAAACCCCTCGCCGGGGGCGTGCCGTATCCCCACGAGGATGTT
>JAHELX010000907.1 GCA_024643945.1 Anaerolineales bacterium | reverse complement strand
ACTCAGGAGATCCTTCTTCCTGAGTCCCTGGTCCCTGAGTCCCTGATCCCTGACCCCCTGAGTCCCTGAGTCCCTGGGTCCCTGGTCCCTTCATCCGGGCAACACCATAACCGGCCAGGGCAGCCAGGGCAAACGTCGCCGGGATGATCCAACGCGGGGGCACACGCACCACCGTCAGTGCGGGCAGGAGCCGGGTCAGTGCCCGATAGGGTCCGGCAAAGGTCAGTGTCACCGACGTGACCAGGATTGCCGCCAGCGCGAGAATCCGCCAGCGTTCTACTCGCCGGGCAGCGGCCAGTGCTAGCCCGACCAGCGCCAGCAGAGGCGTGACGACGCCGAGGAAAAGCGTGTTTTCTTCGGTGAAGCCTGGGCGTTGTGCCAGCCTTTGGGTCAGGGGCCCGGCGATGCGCAGGAAGGGAGCAGCCGTAAAAAAGTCGGCGGGATAGGCGGCGAAAGAGGAAGCCAGCGACGCTGGACGTGCCGCCTGCAATTGGGGCAACACGTTCAGGTAGGGCAGGGCGAAAGGAATCGTCAACCCGGCCACGACGAAAACACTGGTAACCAGCCCCGCAAGGCTTTGCGGGGCAACCCCCCCGCCTCTCCGCCAGCGTGCCACCAGCCAGCCCAGGGTATACAGCATTAAAATCAGCGCAGTGAAAACCGCCAGGTACCAACTGGCCAGGATCTGCAGGGTGGTGAAAAGGACGAATGACGAATGACGAATGACGAAGGCTCTAATCCTTTTTCCAGCCCCTTGTTTTCCCCTCCATACTCCATACTCCATACTCCATACTCCATACTCCCCACTCCCTACTCCCTGATGGAGCAATCTGTCCAGTGCCAGCAGGCTGAAGGGAAGCCATTGTATGCTGAGCAGTTGCAGGTGGGCGATGGCCGCCAACCGGTAAGGGGCAAAGGCAAAAGCCAGCCCGGCCAGAAAGGCGGCCTGGCGCCGGTGCGTCCAGTGGAGGACAAGCAGATACATCCCCAGCCCGGCCAGTGGGAAGCTGAGCAGCAGGCTCAGATTATAGGCGACGACCGGCTCACCGCTGACGAGTCCCAAGGGCAGACCCAGCGCGGCGGTCGAAAGCAGGTGTTCCGAATAAGCCAGGGTATGGGGCAGAGGATAGAAGATGTTGGCGTCGAATAGGTGAAGCGGGTCAGTCAGCAGGGCGTGGGTGTCCCACGCCAGGATCCATGTGTTCAGCAGTGGGTCACCAATGTCGCCGGGCACGGCGTCGGCCAGGTGCAGCCATAGGGGATGGGTAGTGACGACAGCGAGACAGAGATAGAAGAATAGAGCTAGAGAAGGGAAACGGAGGTTTCTGCGGTAGCTGCCGGCCGCCGGCCGCCGACCACCGACCGACATCTGCTGTTTGTTAGCTACCATCTCTTACCTGCAATCTGATTGTGTTGTCGGGAAGTGGCTGGCCATTCCTGTCGGTTACGGGCAGGCGGATCAGGCTGGTAGGATCGTACAGGCCGACGGCGAGGGCCCGCGCTGATTCGGGCAGCGCAACCGAATGTACATCGGCGACAATCTGGCCCGGCAGCCAGACGCCGGAAGGATAGAGGCCGTTGAGCGGTGGCGCGTCGAACTGATCGATGATCTCTCCGTCGGCGCCCAGCGCGTGGATGAAGACGGTGTAGTTGTTCTCCACTTGAGCTTCAGCACGCCAATAAAGGGTGAGCGTGGCAGGCTGAGTCGCAGTCAGGTCATAGCCTAGAAGGGTGATCCGATCACCTAAGCGATAGTCGAGTCGGTAGGAAATGTCCCCTTCGTCCAGAGGCGTGGTTGGCAAAAGCCACACGTAGGCCAGGGGGAGAGTATCGCCGGTGATCTCGCTCGGCGGGCAGCCATCGCAGCCTGTCACGGGGAGCCGTGCGTCAGTTTGGGGGTCGTAAAGGCCTGCCGTCAGCGTGTAGCGGATGGGAGGCAGGTCCGAGGGCAGAGCGATGGTCAGCGGGTTGCGCAGGTAGAGAGACGGCGGCCAGTGCGAGGTGGGGATGTCCGCCGGGTGACGCTCGTCGGCGCTGGCGTAGGTCTGCCCATCCGGCGCGTCGAGATGGACGAACACGTGGTAGTCGGTCGCCAGCGGGGCCAGCGCCCGCCAGTAGAGTACCACCGGCAGCGAGTCACCAGCTTTGGCCTGAATCTCCCAACCTTCACGGGTGGGCAGGTCATAGGCCAGCAGCCGGACCTGGTTGCCGAAGTCGGCCCGGAGCGCGTACTGCGCGCCGTAGACATCATCGGGCGGGGATTGAACCCGGAACCAGCCAGCCAGCGGACGAGTGACCAGCAGGCCGGCGATGAGGGCGGCGCCGATGACCACTGCCTGGAAGGGTGGAAGGGTGGAAGGATGGAAGATTGGAGGATTGGAAGGTTGCTGGGTTGCTGGGTTGGGAGATTGGGAGATTGGGAGATTGGGAGATTGGGAGACTGGTAGATTGGTAGATTGCTCTGCATCCAATCTTCCAATCTTCCAGCCTTCCAATCTTCCAATCTTCCAATTTACCAACCGACTCAGACCCAGACCGAGAAATGCCGCCAGCGATAGCACCGAAATGAGAGTCCCCG
>JAHELX010000208.1 GCA_024643945.1 Anaerolineales bacterium | reverse complement strand
AGCTTTGTTCTCTCGAGCACGTTTTGTTGGGAGGAGGTTTTTGCACCCTACACCTCGGGGGTCAGGCCTTGGGTTCGCTAGCGTACGAACGCGACGCCCCCATCCACGGTCAGAATGGCACCGGTGATCTTGGCCGCGTTACGAGACAACAGGAACAAAGCCGCATTGGCCACATCCACTGGCTCGATGTTCGTCTTGAGGGCGCAGCGCTGCCTGTAATACTCGGGTATCTCATCCTCGGAGATATGGTAGCGCCTTGCGGTACCGAGCCGGTAGCTGTCATCCTCCCAAAGGGCAGAGCCCTGCAGCACCGCATCTGGGCATATAGAGTTCACGCGTATCCCAAACTCGCCCAGTTCCAAGGCCAGAGATCGGGCCAGCGTCAGTTCACCGCCCTTGGTGGCACAGTAGAGACTTTTGTTTGCCGCACCTTGTAGGCCATTCTTCGAGGAAATAAAGAGCATCGTTCCTTTGGTACCGGCCCGTTTCATAATCCTGACCGCTTCGCGAGCACACTTTATGTAGCCTTTCAGGTTTGTGTCGATGATCAGATCGATGTCCGCATCAGATAGGGCATCCACAGCCTTGATCTGGGTGGTCGCGGCGTTGTTGACCAGAATGTCCAGCCGCCCGAATTTCTCCAAGGTTCGGTCAAAGGCCTGCCTCACCTGCTGGCTGTCGCATACATCGGCCACGATAGTCAGAACTCTGCCCGGGCCGACCTCGGTCGCCAACTCAACCCCAAAGCTTTGCAGCCTCTCCTCGGCAATGTCCACCAGGCCAACCCGGGCGCCGGCCCTGAGCAACCCTTTTCCAATAGCCCGTCCGATTGCCCCGGCCCCGCCCGTGATCAGGGCCACCTGGCCGGCCAGATCTGCATACGCTGAAGTCATTTTTCTTGTTGCCTCCTCACTGGACAGGCGCTTTGGCACCTTAGAAGCGCGCTCAGACGCACACTATAAACCCATCGCGTCATCACCGGTACAGCCGTGATTCCAGGGCTCGATAGACATCGTTGAACACGTCCCTTCGGTCCTGGTAGAGCGCCGCACTTGCCGGGTCTGGCAAAGAGCGGGTCGTGACCCGCACGGTCCGCTGAATGGCAGATGGCATATCCTCATAGATGCCGGTTCCCACCCCGGCCAGCAAGGCGGCACCCAAGCAACCTGGTTCGTCGACATCCACGACCTCAATGGCCTGGTCCAAGGCATCGGTGATGATCTGCCTCCAGACCGAAAGCTGGCTTCCACCGCTATGTCCGGTGCGGATGACCTTCAACTCCTCATTCCTTTCTTGGGCAATAGCCCGAACCGCATCCAGGCAATTGGCAATGGCGAATGCCACTCCCTCCATGATGCTCCGCACCAGGTGTCCTCTGTCATGCCAGTGCCGGATACCCAGAAAAGCACCTCGTGCCTCGGGATTGTAGAAAGGGGATCGCTCGCCAAAAAGATATGGATGGAAGAGCAATCCATCGCTACCGGCGGCGACGCCTGCCGCTAGCGACTCCAGCTTGCGGTAGGTCACCGGTCCCTCATGTGCATCTTGGAAGCACAAGCCTTTGAACCAGGCCAGGACAGATGAACCTGCCATCGATGAGGCCGAGACCGTGAAGCGTTCGGGTACGACATGCTGCTGGATCCAGACCATATACTCTAGCGGCTTGACGAGGCCAGCGAACGACGCCCGCAGCGTGCTGTTTGTGCCCAGCAATAATCCTGCCTCTCCCGAACCCAGAACGCCCAGCCCAACCAGGGCACAATGCGAGTCACCACCGCCATAGACGACGGGGGTTCCTGCTCGAAGACCAGTGGCTCGCGATGCTTCTCCAGTTACATAGCCTGCAACCTGGTCTGACCGGCCGATCTCGGGCAGCTTGTCCCGGGGCACGTGCAGCAGCGAACACAAAGAGTCGCTCCAGTTCTGCTCTGGCATGGCGATAAGGTTGGTGCCGGTGGCATCGCAGAGTTCTGTGCCCATTTGTCCCGTCAACCGAAACCGCAGATAGTCCTTGGCCAGAAGAATCCAGCGGGTGTCGTCTATGATGCTGGGATCCAGGGTGCACACCAGGTGGTAGATGGGTGGAAAGTGGCCCGTCATCACTCGACTTCCCGAAATACCAACCACATTTTCCAGGATGCCGCTTCGCCGCAGGTCCTCCAGGCTCTCACCCAGGCGGCTGTCGTGGGTCACGATGGTGGGCCGGACTGGCTCTCCCTCAGCGTCGACAAATACGGGGCAGTGATGAAAGCCACACACGCCCAGCGCAGCCACGTCGGCAGCCGGGCTCCCTGCTTGAGCCAGCGCCTTCTGAACCGCTTCGCAACAACCTGTCCACCATGCTTTGGGATCCTGTTCTGCCCATCCCACAGGCCCGGGCAGGTATTGGTTCGTCACCCTGCCCAGGCCGACGAGCATGCCGTCAAGATCAAAGACGGCCGCCTTCAAGCCGCTTGTTCCCAGATCGATTCCCAGCAGTCGTCGCATGTTGTCCTGTGTCGATGCGATAAGGCCGGACCAGTCTCATGTTCACCGGCGACGCTGGGCGACTGTGACGCGGTGACCACAATGCCCAGAGGCGGGCTGCTTCTGAGACTGGTCCAGTGAGTGTCCTTGCCTAGTCAAACGCAACGCAAGTGATCTTGCACTCCTGACGATCGTCGCGCAACATCACAACATTCTCTGGCACCTCATCCAGGCTGATCCGCCTGGTGACGATTCGCGTCATGTCCATTCCACCGGACATGCAGTCGATCACCCTGGGAAAGGTTCCATGTCCAGAGTGGCCCTGAGAGCCAACAATGCTGGCTCTTCTGACCTGGAGTACTTCGCCCGTCACGGGCATCTTGGCATCGGCACGCGCCAACACGACAACCGTCGCGTTGAGCGTCCGGCCCAGCCAGATTGTCTGCTCGATCTGAGGGTAAACGATGGTGGGCAGGCCCGTTGCTTCCAGGTAAAGGTCGGCACCCATCCCGTGGGTCAAGTCCAGGACCTTCTCGACAAAATTCTCTGTGGTGGGGTCGATGGCATAGTCGGCGCCCATCTTCAGGCCAAGCTGGGCCCGCGACCTTTCGGGCTCGGAGATGATGACGACTGAAGCACCCTGTCTCTTCATGATCGCACAGGCTGCCATGCCCACGGGCCCACCGCCGCAGATGACCACCTTGTCTCCAGGGCGGATGCCTCCGCCTCGCTCGATAACGGCCGTGTAGGCGACGCTGGTCGGCTCCACCAGGCTCCCGGCTACAAAGATGTCCTGGTCGTCATAGCGATCCGCCAGAGGCTCAAGGCTCCACAGGGTGCGGGCGGGAACGACCAGGTACTTGGCAAACCCTCCGTGGATGTTGATGCCGATCTCGTCGAGCCGTTCGCAGTGGTTAGGGTACCCATCGGCGCAGGGCCTGCACTCGCCGCACCAGATCATCTCTTCGGTGCACACCCGTTCTCCGCCCTTGAATGGCCTGTTCGTCGTCTTGTCACGGGCTTCGCTGCCCGCCTCGATGACAACGCCCGACACTTCGTGGCCCAAGATAATTGGGAACCCCGTGAGGCCCGGATACCAGATATAACCTTCCTCATCGGCCTGGGCTATGTGCACATCACTACCGCAGATGCCGCACGCCTTCACTTCGAGCAACACATCCCGGGGACCGGGTGTGGGGATGCCGTACTCGACGATCTTCATCATTGGGTTCCGCCATACGCGACTGCCCAGGTAGGTCTGCTTGCCCTCGATGTCTTTGGGTCCCAGGACAAAGTCCGGCCTGGGATCCCAGTCCGCAAAAAGCGTTACACCTCTCATCTTGCCTTTCATTCTTTCTATATCTCCTTTGATTTGGTTTTACGCGGAACCTCTCTGCTTGTGTTCTTGAAACAGTCAGCGCGTTTTTGTCCCGTATTAGAACTTATGCCCGATCCGGTGAGCCTTGTTGCCTCGTCGCTGGCATACCTTGGGCGGCTCAGCAACCGAGGTCAGTGGCCAGTAGGTACCGGGCTCGGTGTTCCAGCTCCTGTGCGAGCACAAAGGGGTCCCACTCCCAATGATAGGCCCCCATCATCTCGACGCACCACACCTCATCGTATCCCGTGGCACGTATGGCTTCGATACCCTCCTTTAAGGGAAGAATCCCATCGCCCAGCAGAACATCCCGATCCGCATCGCTCCACTGGCTACCCTTACGCGGGGTAACATCGCTGATGTGAGCTACAAAGACAAGTTCTGGATCGAGGGCCGCGACCTCGTCCCAGGGTGTTCCTCCAGTCCAGAGGTGAAAGGTATCGAGGCACAATCCCACGTTGTCACGGCCGGCCACCTCGAGCACCTCCAGCGCTTGAGACAGTGAGTGGAGTGGCGTGAATGTCACTGGCTCCAGGGCAAGCCTGACGCTGAAAGGAGCGGCGATATCGGCCAGTTCGGCTAGGGAGTGTCCCACCTTTGATCGGATCTCGGGCCACGATTCGCCCTGGAGACCGGAAAGCGCGACCACCTGCAACGATGGGCAATCCAGTGTCTGGGCAACCTGACATAGCCGTTTACACTTCTCGCGGAGCTGCTGGCGGAATTCTGGTTCCTGTCGCTCGATGTGAAGGAAGGAATTGATCATCGTCACCTGCAGATCACCGAGTTCGGGCAAGATCTGGCCAGCTTCAAAGCCAGCATCCAGATAGCGCAGCAGCTTGGGAATGTAGAACTCAATGGCTTCGTAGCCCGTCTCCTTGGCCACGCGGATGTCCGTCATCAAGTTCGTGTGCATGATGCTGCCGGTGTGCAAACCTAAGAGCATAGTTATCCCCAAGGCTTTCAGGGCAAAATCAAGATCTTGGCACAGTCGGCGCCGGTCTTGCCGAGTTCAAAGGCATCCAAAGTCTCGGACAACGGGAATTGATGGGTGACGACTGGCATCAGGTCCACAAGCCGACGGGACATGAAGGTCAGAGTCTTGGGAAAGTAATAGGGGCTCCCGCTGGAACCGACGATTGTGGTGCGCTCAAAGATGGCCTTCCCAATCTCGATCGGAATCTTGCGCCCCGCACTTTGCCCAATCAGCACGATGCGTCCCTGCTGGCCGATCACGTCTAATGTGGCTGCCAATGCTCCGTTACTGCCAGAGCACTCCAGGACCATCGTCGCGCCACGGCCGCCCGTATGCTCCTTCACTTGCTCAGCCAAATCCCCGTCCATGGGATTGAGGACCACGTCAGCGCCGAGGCCTTGGGCCAATTGTCGCCGGAACGTCTGGGGCTCCACGACGATAACGGGCGCCCCCGATGCCTTGCAGGACAACATGGCGAACAAGCCGATGGGACCAGCGCCAAAGACCACGATCCGGTCATGGGGAGCTGCACCGCCGCCGGACCCCCACACTCCGTGATAGGCAACCGACACCGGATCCACCAGAGCCGCCTCCTCGTAGCTCACGTTATCGGGGATCTTGAACAGCCGCTCTTCCCGCGCCAAGGTATACTCGGCCATGCCGCCGGGGTTCTCCCAGGAGAACCCATACAGCTCAAAGTCGGGGCACATGTTGGGCTCCATGCCATCCTTGCAGTTGTCACAGATCCGGCACGGGATAGGTACCTCAGCCACCACACGTTCACCTCTGGACACGGACTTGACGTCCTTGCCCACCTCCACGACTTCGCCCGACCATTCATGGCCTGGAATGAAGGGAAAGGTGCCTTCCTGGTTGGTGCCTTCCCACATGTGCACATCGGTACCACACACGCCAGCGGCCTTCACTCGTATGAGTACCTCGTTGTCGGCTGGCCAAGGATCTTGTAGTTCCTCCAAGCGCAAATCGTGTACGCCATGCAAGACTGCTGCCTTCACGAACGAAATCCTCCTTGAATCGTGTCTCCTTATCTCATGTCATTCCATCGGAAACCCCCATGCAAGCAAGGCGCACGTCACTGCCCCCAGGCCCGCGAACGCGATTCTCCTGCTAGCCCGATGAAGCACGAACGATCAGTCGTCCCTGGATGGTCACATTGGGTACCGCCACTTCGCCGTGAGCATCGTCCGATAGAAGTGCCAGCATCAACTCTATAGCTGTCCTACCCAATTCGGCGATAGGTTGGACGATGGTTGTCAGCGGCGGATGAGAGAATTGCGCGAAGGCGATGTCGTCAAAGCCCACAATGGCCAAATCCTGAGGTAGAGACAGGCTTGCTTTTCGGGCCGCATCGATAAGACCGATGGCCGTCATGTCGTTGTAGCAGAACACAGCACTGGGCGGATTATTAAGCGACAAGAGCACAGGCAGCGCCTGCTGCCCACCGTCAGTACGACCTGTGCCCCGCACAACCAGGGACGGGTCAAAACCGATGTCAGCCTCGGCGAGAGCCTGGCGGTAGCCAGCCATCCGTTCCTTGTTGTCGCTGCGGTCGGGGGGCGAAGCCACATAGGCGATGCGCTGGTGTCCCTTCTGAATGAGATGGGCTGTGGCCAGGTATCCTCCATGCCGGTTGTCCACGCCTACAGAGAAGATAAACTTGTCACTGGGCTCGGCTAGGCTGTTGATCAGCACCACAGGCACACGCGGTTGCTCCAGATGCCCCTGGTACAGCGCGCCGATTCGCGACGAAGCGACGATAACGCCATCCACCCGCCTGGATTGAAGCATCTTGGCTGCCGCAATCTCCCGCTCGGGAATGTCGTTGAAGCTGGCCAGGATAACGACATAGCCTTGATCGTGTGCTGCGGACTCGATGGTCTGAACAAGGCCCCCGATAAACGGATCGTCCAGGGTGGTCACGACGATGCCGATGATCTGGGTCCGGCCACGGCCCAGAGCCTGGGCGGCGGCATCCGGCACGTAGCCCAACTCCTCGGCCGCCGCCAAGACACGCCGGCGCGTCTCCTCGCTGATGTTTGCCTCCGCGACCTTGTTAAGGACGAAGGAGACGGTGGTCTGTGAGACGCCCGCCGCTCTAGCCACATCATATGAGGTGATCCGTCGTTGCGCCAAGACTCCTCCCTCAATAGCTCTACTAATGCGGATTAGTAATCTGCATTAGTACTGTAGCAGATTCCTCTGGGTTTGTCAACAGACAACTTTTGTTTCTCTCTATGATTCCATTCTCATCGTCAAGAACAGTTCGACGGCCTCCACCTGTCTCGCCCGCATCATCTCGGCGTAGGGCGCAGGGACGATGCCGTCGGCAAACTCGATCTGTCCCTG
The DNA here is from genome assembly GCA_024643945.1 of Anaerolineales bacterium. Next base: position 2,296 of record JAHELX010000208.1, on the reverse strand, counting down.
GCCTGGGATGTGCAACACCACCGGACGCTTGTGCAACCAACCGACTCCTTCGTTCCGCCAGGTATCCACCCGGCCTGGATGGTGGACTGTGACCGGGGTGTGACCCAGGAAGGCAAAAGTGACTTTGCCCTCGGCGTCGAACAGCCGGCCGGGTAGCGAGGGCTGGAACACCAGGCATAGCTCCCCGTCCCGAATGAAAAACGGCTTTTGCCCGGCCATCATCACGCTCCACATGCTCAGGAACTCGGCCGTGGCACCGCTCAGACGGGCAACGAACCCGACGCCGTGCAGTGACTCGTCGGGGTGGGCGCTGCTAACCAGGAACGACGAGTTCTCCAGGGGACTACGGCCATAGACGGTCGGGTCCTGGAAGGGGACCAGGACGCGCTTGAAATCCTCGAAGAATTCCTCGTACAGACCAGCCTTCAACACTTCCAGCAGGTACTTGTACTCCATGTGCAGCCAGATCGACTCGTTTTCCCGCCAGCCCGGTGTGAAGGCCCGCGCCCGGCCGATTTCGTGCGACTGGTCTTCCAGTCGCCGTTGCAGTATGCCAAGTCGGTGAAACTGGTCAAGGCCCACACGCTCATCAAAGAAGGCAAGAGAGCCAACGAAGCAGGGTACCTGGTTGGTTACAACAGCCCGGCCCAGTTCAGCCGGGAGTACAAGAGACACTTCGGTTTTACTCCATCTGCAACTTGAACGGTCCGCTTGTTGAGGTGAACTACCTTCAACGGCACCTTGCTGGGGATTGTTTGTTTCTCATTTGCCCAATCTGGCTTTCGGTAGTATACTCTTCACAGATAATAAGCCGCTCGATCCCGTTCATCGAGCGGCTTTCGCCATGATGTCACACGCGGGTTCGAGCCCCGTCGGGCCCGCCATCAAGGCTCTCCCATCAGCGGAGGGCCTTTTCCTTTTCCTGGCCTCCCGGCGGCGGGGCCATCCTCCCTCACACGCAGCCAGCTACCCTGACCGCCGGCTGTGGGTGCGTTCGGATTTGGGGGCAATGGAGTCGAGGCTTTAGCCGGTTGGCCTGGTTTGACCCGAAAATGACCGGCTAAAGCCTCGACTCCGGCCCCTACAGCGCAATTCGCCCCCAAATCCGAACCCACCCTGTTCCTCCTTGACGTTGTGCCCCCCCTCGTGGTAAGATACAATCAGAATTTGAGGGCGGTACTCCATCGCGCGGAACTCTGGGATGACTGGGAACGAGCACGCGAGGACATGCCTTTGGTCCAGATTGAGCCGTTAGATTAGGAGAAAGGTTTGAAACTATGATTCGCATTCGTTCAGTCCAACCATTGGAAGGCTTTCGGGTCCAGCTTGAGTTTACGAACGGCGAGCAGAAGATTGTCGATCTTGAACCTTTTCTGCGTGGGCCAATCTTCGAACCTCTGCGCGAGAACGCAGAAGCGTTTCGCTCGGTTCGGGTAGACGAGGAACTAGGCACCATTGTTTGGGAGAACGGCGCAGACATTGACCCAGATGTTCTCTACGGGAAATATGCCCCTGCCTGGATGGAAGTCTCAGAAACAAGCATTTCTACCTAAACTTGTCTGCGAGGTCAAGTAGCAAATTGGTATACTCCTCCTAGACAAAAAGCCGTTCGATTCATCACATCGGGCGGCTTTCGCCATGATGTCACATGCGATGTTCAACTCCGGTGTCGAACCCGCTACCAAACTCGCCCTGACCCGACTTATCCCAGCCCGGATCCAGCGATCCTATCCAGATGTTTTGACAAGGATGCCTTGATATGGTATAAAAAGTCATTACTCTGGCTTGTGATGGCCGCGATGGTGAGCGTTTCCGCAGCAAAAGGCGGGCGCCCGCTCGACGGTGTAGTAGATTGGCGATAATGGATGACAGTCTTACTCGCGACAAAACTACACCAACCCTCTCTCCCTCCCAAACGAGTCCAACGCCCACTTCTCATCCAACAACTGAATGAAGGCCTGGCAGCCGGCCGGCAGATCACGCTCATATCGGCGCCGGCCGGATTCGGAAAAACGACTTGCATCAGCGAATGGGTGAACGCGTTAGACCGCTGGCCGGTGACCTGGCTGTCCCTGGATCCCGCAGATGATGACCCTGGGTGTTTTTTTGCCTATTTCGTGGCTGCCCTACAAAAGGTGGATGTGAACCTGGGCCAGGAGATCGAGGGCGTATTGCTTTCCGGACAGCTTCCCCCCAGCGAGGTCATCAGCGCGACCCTTATCAATGACATCCTGGCACTGGAAGGTCGGTTCTTGCTGATCCTGGACGATTTTCAGGTAATTCAGGATCGCTTTAT